>NZ_JBPEHH010000084.1:0-18230 GCF_054177595.1 Haladaptatus ordinarius
AGCGAAGTCAGCAGCGATGTAATTGCATCCGGGGAGAGTCTCATACAACCTCCCCTTCGCTCTACGAGTTCAGGTAGCCGTCGGCTTGCGATTTAGCCTCTTAACCGAATACGAATGCTTCTTGGACCTGCTTGGAGACCGCTTCTTCAACTTTCTCGGCAGAGTGACCCAGATTGGAGCACATGAGCTGGCTTGAAAAGTCGATATACTCGTTGCCATCAGCGTCCGTGAACCTGACGCCTTCCGCCTCAGTAATCTGAGTCGGGCTGACTTCTTTTTGGAACGACCATGTCCCGAAAACATACTCACCTTTTACTCGTCCCGTGAATCTACTTGTCTTCAAATACTGACGCTATCGATTCGTCGAGGATAGTTATCGCCCGTTCGAGTTCAGCCTCGTTCGCGATGAGCGGTGGTGAGATGATGATCTGGAATCCCGGACGGCCACCGCCAAATAGCACGCCTCGATCACGTGATTCGCTAATCACGTCAGTAACCGGATTTTCACCATCGTCCACGCGTGGATCGTGGAAGGCATTGTCCGTCGTCGGATCCGCAAATTCGACTCCCCAGAGGAATCCTCGGCCGCGAACGTCTGCCACTACATCGTGATTCACCGCCAGCTCCTGGAGTCCCGATTGAAGAGTCACTTCTCGATTTGCGACGTTCTCGATAACGCCATCAGAATACGCGTCGAATGCGGCAGAGCCTGCAGCACAGCTAACTGGATGTCCACCGAAGGTTTGTCCGATATCGAAGCCGTTCGATCGGACAAACGAGGCTAATTCAGGAGGCACGATGACCCCGGCCAGCGGGGCATAGGCGCTCGTGACCCCTTTCGCGAACGTGATTATGTCGGGTTTCACATCCTCAGTCTGAATTCCAAACCATTCTCCACACCGACCGAATCCGGTGATAACCTCGTCGGCGATGAGCAGAATATCGTATTCGTCACAAAGATCTCTGACGTGGTCGAAATATCCAGATGGGGCCGGGAATGCGCCGCTCGTTCCAGCGACCGGTTCCATCAGTATCGCCGCGATCGAATCCGGATCTTCATTTCGAATCACGAATTCGAGGTGTTCACCCGCTCGTCGCGCTAGCTCCTCTGGGTCATCGGTAGCAAACGCCTTCGGAATCGGTGGAAGGAATTTCGCCGCTCCGGATGTCGCTGCATGACGCTCAATCGTTGCGCGTGTCTCGGGATCTCCCGTTAGGGCGCCCGCTCCATACGTGCCTCCGTGATAGGAGCGCCATCGAGTGAGCACTGTCGGAGCGTCTTGATGTTCACGAGCGAGTTGGACGGCAATCTCGTTGGCCTCGCTTCCGGAAATCGAAAAGAAAGTGTGTGAAAGATTAGTCGGTGCGATTTTGGCGAGCTGGTTTGCAAGCGTTTCGCGGATAGGGGTACGCTTTGCAGATGAAACGTACGGAATCTTACGCGCTTGTTCGTCCATTGCCTCAATCACCTGCCCGTTACTATGACCGAGGTTCGTGCAATACAGCTGCGAGCAAAAGTCGAGATATTCGTTTCCATCGGTGTCCCAAACCGAGATACCGTCACCTTCGGCTAGATTTACTGGATTAGAATCCGGATTGTACCAGTGAGGGATCGATGCTGCAGCCTCTCCAACGGGCTGTTGCCGAGACATACACGATAATATTTCTCCCACATAATAAACGCTCGTTTGAACGTTATTCAAAATCGCTAAGGAACAGATTTATAATTTTATAAATAGTGCCTAAAATAACGATTCGCAACCACCCTGTTGGATACGATTTCGACACCGATACGGATGTATTTAAAAAAGAGAGACTCCCGATTTTCTAGTTCTTCGACCGCAGCCGGAATCCCTTATTCATCGGATCATTCGGCATATATGCGATCAATCACCGCTCGTTGCGTATCCACGGTTCTTTTCCCCACCCTGTTTTGGAAGGAGGTAGTATCCAAGTAGCAATACGACAATAGCAGAGCCGACCCCAATAAAGGTCGAAGGGATGCCAAACAATCCTCCGGTGATATCGGTCCCAAGCCCTAAAACGACGCCGGCGACGATCGATGCGAGCACAGCCCATCCGTTCACGTTGGACAGGTACAGAGCAGCATAGACCGGGATGAGGAACGCGCTCGTCAACAGGATCGCTCGAAGGTTGTAGAGCTCGATGATGGTGCCCGGTGGATTGACCGCGGCCGCTGTCGCGGTAATCCCGAAAACGACAGTGGCGGCTCGCGAGACGCGAAGCTGCGATTCATCCGATGCTTCTGGTCTGAAGTAGCTGTAGATATCGCGCGCCGTAGTGATCCCGGTTGAATGGAGACGTGTATCTGTCGTCGAAAGAATTGCACTCATAACGGCGAGGATAATGACGATTCCGATCGATGTGGGAACGTATTCGGTTATCAGGGTTGGAAAGGCATTATCGACGTTATCGATCGCAATCCCTGCGTTCTCAAGCGCAACGGTGGTTGCCCCGCCGAGCAGGACAAGCGCCGAATAAAACACTGAGAGGATGACTCCGGATGCCGCAAGATGAATTTTCGCCGTTCGGACGTCCTTCGTTGCGGCGATACGCACGATCATGTTCTGCTCGGTGAAGATGGTTCCGAAGAAGGCCACGATGGACGCGACAACGCCGATAACTGTATACGCGCCAGCACCAAGCGGTGCAACGTTTGCGGAGTTCATTGCCGCGAACTCGGTATTGATTGCGGCGAATCCTCCCAAGTCGAGTATCATGTAGCCGAGTGCAAACAGCACTGCCGCGACCATGATCGTTCCTTGCAGGAGATCGGTCCACGCCACGCTGACAAGTCCACCGAGCACAGTGTATGTGATGAAAACGACCCCGATGACCCAGACCATGTATTCGTACGGAACGCCAGTGATCGTCGTGACGAGGAGGCTCGCACCGACGAGTTGCATGATAAGGTACAGCCAACCATTCGCAAGTAGGACAACACCCGCTATCGGACGTGCCGCTTCTCGTCCAGTCAAATCAGCGATGATATCAGGAAGCGTGAGGTGGTTGAGGGTTCTGACCCTCCCAACGACAAAGTAGAGACCGCTCACACCGAGCATCAATCCCAAAATCACGCCGGTCATAAGCGAGTAGCCACCGCCGTAGACAGCACCAATGAAACCGATGACACTGACCGCACTGACAAAGTTAGCAACGAGCGACCAGGTCGCTAACGTCGGCCCCATACTTTGCCCGAACACCCAGAAATCCATTACGTCCGTCGTTTTCTTATATCCCCAGACGCCGATACCGAGGACGATGAGGAGGTAAACGACGAAAGCGCCTAAATAAAACGGGTTGACATCAGCCATCGTTTCGCCCTCCGTCAGTGACTCGGGGTTCCATTTTCTCATTTTGGGTGTTCTCTCCGACCGGCTTTCCGAGCGCGACGTGGACGACTACATAATGTATCGCCCCGAGACTGCCCGCGAGAATCGTCGCGACGAAGACGAGGAACATTTCGGTTGGCATGCCAATGATTGTCATGTTTCTATGCTGTATACTGCCGCATTTACAATTATAAACCCATCGGTTAATACCATGATATATTTATAATACATCTATTATTATTTTAATTTATAAATATTTTAAGAATAATTGAAATAGAATGTTTCACGGTGCGATGAACCATCCAGCCGTCGTCAGAGCGACCGGTAGTGCTATTTGACTTCGATATTCTTGGAGAGGATCTCCCTCGATGCCCCGAGAAGTGCCTCCAACCCATCTGCCGCCGTCGAGAGATCGATACGCTCGTCGTATGTATGTGCCTGCGAGATATCGCCTGGCCCCCATGTGACGGCTTCGATACCGGCATCGTTCACGAAATTGCGAACGTCTGTTGACGCACTCACTCCCCACGGATCAATCTGTACGTCCGCGACTGCAGCGGAGTGGCGCCGGATTACCTCTGCGAGTGGACTGTCTGCATCGATGGCTGCCGATTCATAAGTCCGGGTGCGTTTCCAGCTTATTTCTACCCTGTATTCTTCAGCGACCGCCTTTAGCAACTCGTCGATTTCCCTATCGATATCCGCAACGTCCTCATCGGGTAAAAACCGCCGATCGATCGTAATCGTAGATGCTTCAGGGACCACGTTCTCCTTCGTGCCCGCTTCGAACATCGTCACCGTCGAATACGCCTGTCCGACGAGTTCGTCCGTTCGTTCCCTGACGGCAGCATCGTAGTCGTCCAGTGCCTCAAGCACCGGCTGTGCGTATCGAATGGCGTTTTTCCCCTGATCGGGACGGCTCGCATGAGACGGTTCGCCCGAAACGGTGATTTCGTACCAAGCAAGCCCCTTTTCGCTCGTTGCCGTGCGCATTCCGGTCGGCTCGAGAACGACACCGTAATCACCGTCATACCCCTGTTTCAGCAATGTCTTTGTCCCTGGTTCTGCGGTTTCCTCACCGATCGCAGCCTGGAAGACGATCGATCCCGGAAGCTCACCCGATTCGATTTCCTCTGCGAGCCGAGCCGTCGTCAACATTCCAATGGCAACCCCGGTTTTCATGTCGACGCTACCACGACCGTAGAGGTAGCCTTCCACTTTCGTTCCCCCGTAGGGGTCGCGCGTCCACTGTTCCAAATCGCCCGCCGGTACGACGTCGATATGGCCGTTCAGTACCAATGTCGGTTCACCCTCTCCGACTCGAACGCCGACTTGCGGCCGGTCAGCGTAGGGATCATCGATCAATTCCGCATCGATGTCCCGTTGTTCGAACCACTCGACGATATACTCCGAGCATGCCTTCTCGTTCCCCGGTGGATTTTCCGTCTCGATCTGAACCAGATTCGTGATCAATGTCGTCAGTGTCTGTTCGTGTTCCATGTTCTCCATACGCATTCGTACTCAATCATCCATAAAAAGAATTCGGATTGGGGAAGAAATAATTTGGAATAGCCAGTATCGAAGAACATAATTTCAGAACGAGTAATCGCGTTGAAAACAGTCCAGCTCTTAGAATACGTGGCTGAAAACGTTCGTGCATGCCACCCTACGAACCGGGGAGATCCCCAGCAAGATCCTGACCGATATCGATCGCGACGTTCTTCGTCTGAAGGTACGAGTCGAGTGCCTCCAATCCTTTTTCTCGGCCGATACCACTGTGTTTGTAGCCACCGAACGGCGTTTGTGTCGTGTCCCCGAACCATTTGTTCATGTAGACGTTCCCGGCCTCCAATTGTCCGGAGAGACGGTGGGCACGCGTGATATCGCTCGTAAAAATACCGGCAGTCAGACCGTATTCAGTGTCGTTCGCTATCGCCAGCGCTTCACTTTCATCTGAAAAAGAGAGAACTGCGAGAACGGGACCGAATATTTCCTCTCGAGCGATTTGCATCCCATTCGTTACGTCCGTGAAAATGGTGGGTTCGATAAAATAGCCAGCTCGATCGAGGGCTGAACCACCGGTTGCGAGTGTCGCACCTTCTCCCTTGCCAGTCGAAACGTAGTCCATCACTCGGTCACGATGTTCTGCTGATGCAAGCGGTCCGATATCCGGGTCGTTCCATCCCGGCCCGATATCGTACCCGGTCGCGATTTTAACGATACGGTCGACGAGTCGGTCGTGGACGTCTTCGTGGACGAGGAGACGGTCAGCGGCCGAACAAACCTGCCCTGCATTCGTAAAAATCGCGGTCGCGATGGCGGTTGCAGTGCGATCGAGGTCAGCGTCAGGAAAAACAAGTGCCGGATTCTTTCCGCCAAGTTCGAGCGTGACCGGTGTGATAGTCTCGGCCGCCTGCTTCATGATACGCCGACCAGTCGAAATACTTCCCGTGAACGTGATCGTATCTACCCCGGGATGTGAGACGAGTGGCTCACCAGTCGCGGTGCCTGTCCCGGTGACGACGTTGACGACTCCGCTTGAGAGTCCGGCCTCCGAACAGAGTCCTGCCAAGCGGAGCGTCGAAAGCGAGGTCTGAGGGGCTGGTTTGACGACGACGGTATTACCGGTGACCAGTGCCGGTGCGACACCACGAGCGAACAGGTTTCCGGGGAAATTCCACGGTGTGATCTGTGCGCTCACACCGTACGGTTCGCGGAACGTGTAATCTATTTGATCGGGACCGACCGGTACGCTTCGCCCTTCGAGTTTGTCGGCGGCTCCCGAGTAGTACTCGAAGTAACGCCACGCCCCGCGCATGTCGCTTCGTGCCTGCGAAAGTGGCTTTCCTTGATCCTTGCTCTCGATGGCCGCCAACTCCTCGGAGTTCTCCTTGATGAGTTCTCCGATGTGGTGGACAAGGCGACCGCGTTCGTCCGGCGGAACGTCCTGCCACGAATCGAATGCATCGCGGGCTGCGGACACTGCACGGTCAACGTCCTCCTCGCCACCGACCGCGATTTCGGTGAACTCGTCACCCGTTGCGGGATCGATCGATCGGATATACTCGTTCGTAGTCGGTGGTGTCTGTTCGCCGTCGATGTGGAGCGTATACCGCTGTTTGATCGGAACTGTCGGTCGGTCCATAGTCCGTATGGATTCAGAGTAACGATAATTCTTTGGCGTAATTCAAATACGAACTATAATACAAATAATATTCGTATTCTCGGGCGATCGCTAAGAAAGCGGACGAAACCATGCTAATTCTGACCCGAAGTTTGATAGCGATTCATATGAGAAAATTAATATGGACCTTTCGGAAAAATCGGTGATCGTAACCGGTGCTGGTTCCGGTATGGGACGGGCAGTAGCCCGGCGGTTCGCGGCACACAGTGCGATGGTAGCGTGTGTAGATATCGACGCGGAGGCCGCATCTGAGACCACCGCAGAAATCGAGCGTGACGGAGGTTCCGCGCTTTCCCTCGAAGCCGATGTTTCGTCTGCGGACGAGGTCGAAATGATGATCGAGCGAACCGTCGACGAATTCGGTGGTCTCGATGTCCTTCACAACAATGCGGGGATTCCCCAGCGTGCAACCCCTGTCGAAGACGTTACTGAAACGAACTGGGATAGGATCGTGGACGTCAATCTGAAGAGTGCGTTTCTCGGTGTCAAATACTCGGTTCCGTATCTTCGTGAGGACGGAGGCGTTATTCTCAATACCGCCTCCACTGCGGCGATTCGACCACGAACCGGCCTCTCGGCGTACGTCGCATCGAAAGGTGGGATGGTTGCACTGACGAAACAGCTCGCGTACGAACTCGCCCCGTCGATACGTGTCAATGCTATTTGTCCCGTCGCAACGGACACACCGATGCTCTCCCAATTCGCGGGAGATGATCTCAGCGTCGAGGGGATGCAGGAGACGATTCCACTTGGCCGTCTTGCCACCCCGAAGGATGTCGCTTCAGCAGCCACGTTCCTCGCCAGTGACGATGCTGGAATGATCACTGGAACTGCACTCGAAGTCGATGGGGGAAGGGATATATGACGACGAGACAGGCCGTGTTCGAGGCAGTTGATGAGCGACGCGACGAAATCGTTTCGTTTCTCTCTTCGTTTCTCCAGATTCAAACCGAAAACCCACCGGGTCGTAACTACCATGAAGGGGCGACGTTCCTCGACGAAGCCCTTTCAAAACGTGGGTATGATGTCGAATATGTCGAGGTTCCCGACGATGTGGTGGCGCGCCATTACCCCGATCGAACCGGTTTCGAGCGAGTGAACGTCCTCGGCCACAAGGAGTTCGGCGACGGCCCGAACGTTCACTTTACGGGCCACTTCGATGTCGTTCCTGCCGGGGAAGATTGGACTCGAGAAGCGTTTGCGCCGACCGTAGAGGACGGACGTTTGTACGGGCGTGGAGCCAGCGACATGAAATCCGGAATCGCAGCCAGCCTATTGGCGATCGATGCGTTGGAAGCGGTTGGAATCGACCTCGGTGGTTCTATTACGCAGAGTATGACTATTGATGAGGAGACGGGTGGGTTCACCGGACTCGGGTATCTCGTTCGGGAAGGATATCTCAACAATACCGATTACTGCGTCTATACCGAGTGTTTTGACTCCTCTCGAATATGCCTCGGACACCGTGGTGTATTGAAATTCAGAGTTCATACCCATGGACAAAAGGCACATGGGTGTATGGCACACAATGGCCAGAACGCCATTTCGGCGATGAATGACTTTCTCTCACGCATCGACGAATATCGAACTGAGTTACATAGCCGAACGACCGACCTTCCAGTCATTCCCGACGCATCTCGTCGGGCGGATATTTCTGTGACGATGATGGATTCAGGCTATTCCGAAAATGTCGTTCCCGACCGATGCGTTGCTACGTTCTACCGAGTACTCGTTCCAGGGGAGTCCGTCGAGGATGCTCGAACGGAGATCACCCAACTGATGAAAGCGACTGAAGATGCCGTCGATGCTTCCCTCGACTATAACGAAATCATGTTCGCGGAACCGACCAGCGTCTCTCGAGAGTGTCGGGTGAGCCAAACCTTTGCCCGAAACATCAAACCGTTCCATGGTGAGGCAGAGTTTGTCGTTTCACCGGGATCGGACGACCAACGGTTCGTCGTCAATGATGCCAGTATCAAAGAATGTATCGTCTACGGACCAGGGTTGTTAGAACAGGCTCATGTGGAAGACGAGTACGTGCCTGTCGATGAAGTTCTGACTGCCGCAAAAGTAATGGCTGTCTCGACGGCAGACCTGCTAACTACAGCTGAATTTGGAGAGTAATATCACTGTACTATCGTATGAGTTGGCACTGTCTAGTTAGGCCAGTTTAAGAAGCGAGCAGTTCCGTGGTTTTGGTGTTCATGTTCAACCAAGAACTGCTCAGTGAAACGTTAGAGACGACGAATCTTGAATGTTGGGAGAATGAGCGGACGGCAACGCCCGTCAGGGCGTTCGCCGTCCGCCTCCACGCAACCGGTTGTTCGCTCAGAGAAACAAAAGAAATTCTTCGATTATTCGGCGTAAAACGCTCGCATCAAGCGGTTTTTCAGTGGGTCCATCGGCTGGCTGACAGCGTTTCCGACCCGCCGTCGGCGCGGACAGCCCGGCCTCAACACCACGAGGCTGACCCCCAGGAGAAAGCCGAGTTCCAAGAAACAGTCGAAAAAACGACCCGAACTAAGCGAGAAAACCGTCGTTGTCGTCGATCAATTCACAAAGCACGTCGGAAACGTCCAGCGGCGTGTCTGGTACCCGATCGGTTCGAACCCGACGATAGAAACTGCAACGTCCTGGAAGTCGGTGACAGCTTCTTCTGCTGGACAGAAGAGAACTTGACCCGATTCCACGGGATTCGGCTGTTAGAGGCATTGACCGACAAGTTCGGTGAAGAGTTAGTGGTGTTTCTGGATCGAGCGGGCTACTTCTACGCGAAGGATCTCTGGGAGCACGTCAGCGGTGAGCGCGAGACCGAAACTGTCTCCGACAGTTCGGTCTCGTGCGTGCGCGGCGACGATCATTGAAGTCTGGTACTTTCCGTCGAAGCTCCCCGAATTGAACGCCGTCGAAGGGTGCTGGGACCAACTCCAAGAATGGTTCAAATATCGACTCATTCCAGATCTTTCGACGCTGAAAGACTACATCCCACGAGGACTGAGCGCGATCAACGAACCAAACATCTGGCCGTATCTTACTGGTAAAGATTCGTCCTAATCACTAATAGGCTATCTAACAGCGGCCATCTTAATTGTCGAGAAAGATGGTCAAAGATACTACGAGACCTACGAGCTTGTCTCAGTTGACGATGGAACGGGCTCCGGAGAGGAAGTACATGAGGCATAACTCTCTATCGTATTCCGGCAATATAGACGCAATTCTCAGAAAAAGAAGAAAAATCGTCAAAGACTACTGTGCAAGTCGATACTGAATTAGGATGTGTTCACGGCTATCTCACCGTACCCATCATGCGATTCGATTGTTGTTCCATACGGTTCCGAGAGGTCACGTAGCGACGCAAGAATTCGATCTGCGGTGTCACCGCCGGCTATGACCGGTCGTCCACGTCGGGGACGTGGTTCTTCATAGCCAAGATCCAGCGGATACAGGCGGACCGTCGCTAGTTGCCCATCCTCGAAGTCACAAACGGGGAGGACGGACTCCCAAAACGACTGCTTTGAGAGGAACCCGATTTGGTTGTCGTCCGCATCTTGAACTCGTTTATCGAATAAGTCGGCAGGTAGCGATTTCGCGGGGTCAAGATCATATCGGCCGTAAATCTCGGCCGGAAGTCGTGTCACTGTTTCGTTCTGCATAAAGAAATTGCCAAGGCTATAGAAGATCGGTGCATCATCGTAGATTTCGATCCCACGGAGTACGTGTGGCCCATGCCCAACGAATGTATCTGCACCAGTGTCGATGCAGTCATGGGCGAATGACTCAAGGAACTCGGGAACCGAATCATCGTTGAAGAAGGCACCCGCTCCTTCGTGAGCGTGGAGGCTAACGATGACCCAGTCCGCCTGTTTGCGTGCAGCGGCGATTTGGCGGTGGATTGCCGCCGCGTCGTCTTCGTTCACCGCACGATTAATCCCGTATTCATCACCGATATCGAACTCAATGTCAGTCTCTCCGCCAACATTCATGAGCGTGAATTCATCAGTATCCTCGCCAGGAACTGGGAAGCCAAGCCGTTCTCTGCGTTCTTTGGCAGCCTCTAATCCAAGCTTTTGGCTGAGGTCTCTAAGGGACTCAGAGACAGACTCCGGGACCGTATACCGGGTTTCCAACCGAAGTGGCGACAGCCCCGGCCGTCCGTGCATATCTGGCCGTTGCTGTCCAGCGATACTCCCGGGGGTGACTGTCGTACAGGCAGCAATCAACGCAACTCGTCCCGCTGGGGTATCGATAAACGTGGGTGCTCGTGCGCTCGCGAGATTTCGGCCAAGACCCGTGTAGGCGAGGTTGCGTTCCTCAAGTGCCTCCATCGTGGCTATCATCCCACCGTGTGAGAAGTCGCCCACGTGGTTTGTTGCTGCCGCGAAGAGATCAAACCCAGCCCACTCAAGTTCGTCGGCAATCCACGGTGGAGCCCGCATGTACGTCCCACCGCTCTGAGACGCCGGATAACCCTCCTCATAGTCGTGAAGCAGGACTTCGAGATTTGCGAACGATACATCTGCACCTCGAATCTCATCGATCAGCGCTCGGAATTGGGGGTCCTCGTACATGGAGAATTTCCGCGTAACGAGGGCGTCTCCAACAGCCGCGAGCGTGAGATTCTGGCCTTCAGTTCCGTACATAGGGTTCGTCAATCGAGGGGGTTCGAGAGTGGTGCTCAGAAGTTCGTTCTACCATCATTGCTGCGAGTGTGTCAGAGAAAGCTGCTTGAGCGTCTCGATGACGACGTCCACACCGATGTCGAGTGCATCCTCGTCGATATCGAATCGGGATGTGTGGTGGCCGGATGGATTGCTGGCACCGACTCCAATGTACGTCGCCTGTCCGCCCTCTGCTTGAACGCGTTCAATCAGGTACGAGGCGTCTTCGCTCGCGCCGATCGGTTCCCGTTCGACGACGTTCGTTACGGTCTCAAGGGAGTGAGCGGCGTCGGCAACTGCTGTCACCAACTCAGTATCCGCTTCGAACGTCGTCGTCTTGCCGTAGAGGTTGGTATCATACTTGACAGCATGCATCCCAGCAGCGTGCTCTATCACCCGGTTTGCAGTGTCGAGCATGTATTCATTGAGGTCAGCCGCTTCGCCACGGACTTCGACTCGCATCTGGGCATGGTCAGCAATCACGTTCTGTGCGTTCGGTGAGTGCACTTGGCCGACGTTGATACGGGTCGCACCTCCCTCGTGTCGTGGAATCGCATAGAGATTCTGAATCGTTGTCGTCGCTGCTTGGAGTGCGTTCCGACCTTCGTTCGGTGCCTTCCCAGCATGCGCCGATTCACCATGGAACTCGACATCGATCTTCGCATTGGAAAGTGGCCGCTCGTACCCCGCAATTATCTTCCCCGTTTCATTGTCCAAGCCGAGATGGAGCGCGATGAAGTGATCGATGTCGGTGAGGTGCGCCGTTTTACTCATCGGAAGTCCGCCACGTCCACCCTCCTCGGCTGGTTGGAAGAAGAGTTTGATCATCCCGATGAAGTCGTCTGTGACATCGAGGTTTCGTGCGATTCCCACGCCGATTGCCGTGTGGCCGTCGTGCCCACAGGCATGCATTTCGTTTGGATGGCAACTTGCAAACCCCTCCACTGCAGGCCGATGCTCTGCATCGCTCGATTCGGTCATCTCAAGCGCATCCATATCGACGCGAACGCCGACAACTGGGCCGCTTTCCTCACCGAATGTCTTCTCAGCGATGAGGCCAGTGACCGAACCCATCTGGTCGAGGTATGACTCGGGTGCCCCCTCATCTCGGGCTCGGTCACGAGCGCGTTCAATTTCGTCGTCAGTGGGGACACCAAGGCGCTCATCAGTGTCGATTGCATCAGCACCTAGATGGACAGTATACCCTCGCTCATCGAGTTCTTCAGCAATGAGTGACGTCGTGCGAAACTCCTTCCAGCCCGCTTCAGGATACTTGTGGAGGTCGCGTCGGAGCTCCGATAACGAAAGCTCACTTATCGTGGCCATAGAGAGCATATACCGATTGTCGCCAATAAACGCTCGCCAATAGGTAACATACGTGGGCTGCTCTTGTTGGCATCCTCGCCACCCTGAAGAGCAAGGCTGTGGGCCTATTCTAACGTACTCACCATCGGGTTTTTGATTGCTTGCAGAAGTACTGTCGTCTGTGAACGCCTCACACAACGCCTCGCCAGTCGCATGGATGTCAAAACCATATGCAGAAATCGTAGACACCGCTGCAGAGGACGGGTCAGTACTGATTGTTCCCGTTGGGAGCCTTGAACAACACGGTTACCATCTCCCGGTTGCGACAGATACACTCCTCGTCGAAGCCGTTGCTCATGCTGGCGCTGAACACGTCCACAAATCTCTCCCCGTCCTCGTTACGCCGACCATCTGGTCCGGCCGTTCGCCACACCATCTTCCCTTCGGCGGCACGGTGTCACTGGACACGACGACCTTGCTTAATGTGCTCTCGGAGGTCGCGGAGACGGCGTTTGAGAACGATTTCGACGCGTTGCTGTTTCTGAACGGCCATGGCGGAAATATGTCGGTGATAGCTGATGCAGTGAGTGAAGTCGGTGACGACCATCCTGATCGCGAGGTTCTCGGTCTGACGTACTTTCACCTGGCCAACGAGGTCGTTGCGGGGGTACGCGAGAGCGACGTCGGCGGTATTTCGCACGGTGGCGAATTCGAAACGTCTCTCATGCTCCACCTTCATCCAGACCTCGTCCACGAAGACCGGGTAGAAGGAACTCGCCGCGACGAGCCCTACAAACATGGCCGCCAAGACCTCTTTGCCGACGGACCGCTGTCCGTGTACAGGACGTTCGACGAGTATAGTCACTCAGGAGCGATCGGCGCACCCGAACTCGCATCAGCGGACAAAGGCCAACGGTTCTTCGATCGGTTAGAACGGGAACTCGGGGAACTTCTCCGTGAAATCCACGCACAAAACAGTGAATCCAAATAGCAATTAGTCGTCCGCGACGGTTCCTGGCTCACCACGATGTTCGTCCATCGCGTTGCGGGTGCGCTTTTCCAGCGACTCAAGATTGTGTTTGCGGGCGGTTTCTAACACCTTCTCATACTCCGGTTCTTGCGCGAGCGAAATCGCGAAGAACAAGATGATCGAAAGCGGAAGCCCGACGAAGACCGGGTGGAGACCCATGAACTCGGCGGTATCGGCGAAGTATCCTGCCCACCACCACGCGACGGTCATTCCCGCACCGACGACGAGGCTCCAGAAAGCGGCATCTGACGTCCCACGTGGCCAGTAGAAAACGGCCAACCATGGAACCAGCACGCCGCCGGTTAGGGCGACAGCCCCGAAGACGATGAGGTCGATGATTCCCGGCACGATCAGTGCGAGGACGAGCGAGAACACCATGAGGCCGATGACTGTAATCCGTGACACCTTCTGCTGTTGTTCGTTGCTCGCGGTCGGATTGAGGTACCGAAGGTAAATGTCGTCGACGATGTTGGACGAGCCCGACAGGAGGAAGCTGTCACCACTGCTCATCACAGCTGCTGCCAAGGCAGCGAGGATGAGGCCTGCGAGCCAAGCTGGAAGGATATCCATTGCCATCTGTGGCATGATTAGCTTAGGGTTGTTGATGTTGGAGTACATCACGAGCCCCATTGCGCCGATGAGAAGCGGAATCGGAATGTACGCGAATCCGATGATGCCATTCAACGTCGTGCCGACGAATCCATCCCGGTCACTGCGGGCGGACATGATACGCTGGAGGTAGCCTTGACGGACGAGCATCGTCGGAACGAGGGTCACGATGTAGCCCGCGATGAGCGTCCACTCCATCGCAAAGAGATCGAACGCTTGCGGAGCGACGCTCGTCACCTCGGTCGTCATGGCCGAGAAGCCGCCGAATTCAAAGATGGCCATGACGGTGAGTATCCAGAGACCAACGAACAGGATTATCCCTTGGATGAAGTCGGTCCACATCACCGCGGACATGCCGCCCATCACAGTGTAGGCCGTGATGATGAGCGCGCCGAGTATCGCGGCTTGGGTAACGGTGATTATATCACCGAGCAGAAAGCTGATGATCGTCCCAGCTGCCAACCACTGAGCGCCAAGCGTGCTGATGAATCGGAGGAGATAGAAGGGGACGGCCGCAATACGCGTTTTCTCGTCGTACCGATCCTCAAGCATCGACGGAATTGTGATGTTGTTCGTGCTCGGGAGTTTGTGTCCGAGCAGGATGGCAACGACGAAGAAACTCGCGAGGGCGATTCCGTAACTCCAAAACGCAGTGATACTCTGGGCGGTGAAGGTTGATTCTGAAAGACCAATTGTTCCACCGGCACCGATCGCCGTAGCGAAGAATGACAGCGCAACGAGGTACCACGGCGCGCCTTTCCCGGCGAGGAAGTAGTCCTTCAAGTCCTTCATCCCTTTCCGATGGAAGAAGTATCCGACCCCGAGCATTCCGATTACATACATTAATACAATCCCTGCTATGAGTTCCCGTGCCATGTCACCTGTATCCTATGTGGAGTGAGTAAATAGATTCGGATACCATACAATGATGCTGGTAAATAAATTGCTATTACATTATTAAATTTGATTATTTAGGAAATAAATGACTAAAACGGTATTGAGTGCCATGATTAGTTGGCTATTCGATTTCTAAATAACGGCATGCTATTGGGGTGTAGCAAAGACTTTTACAGTCACTACTTGAATCGCATCTATGCCCGTTTCAACGATGGCAGAACAGAAGCCATCACTTAATGCGTCAGTAGATGAGGTGGAGACACCTACACTCTTGGTTGATCTCGACACGATGGAGGCGAACATCCAGGACTACGTCTCGTTCGCGACCGAGAACGACGTCCAACTCCGGTCGCACATTAAAACACACAAAAACGCAGAGATTGCACACCTCCAGAACGAGTACAGTGATGGTGGCGGGATTGTCTGCCAGACACTCGGTGAGGTTGAGGTCATGGCAAAGAACGGGATCAACGATATCTACCTTTCCTACCAAGTCGTCGGACAGCAGAAGCTCGAACGCCTCGTTTGGCTGGCCCAAAAACTCGACCGGTTTGTGACGACGGTCGACGGGGCAGGAAATATCACACCACTCCAGACTGTCACTGCCGATCATGGCGTGACCATCGACGTAATTCTCGAGGTTGATGTCGGCTTGCATCGAACGGGAGTTTCCTTAGGGCAACCGGCGGTTCAGATGGCGCAGCTCATCCAGGAGCAGTCGAACCTGAACTTCCGCGGCCTTCTTGCGTACGAGGCGCACGTCAAATCGAAGGCTGAAACCCGTGCCGAGTACAAAGAGTACTGCACCGAAGCCATGGACCGAACGCAGGAGACGGTTGAACTCCTCGAATCGGAGGGAATCTCCGTCAAGGAAGTAAAAGTGGGCGGGACGGCGACCTCGAAATACAGCGGCAAACACCCCGTCGTGACGGAGATCAACCCCGGAATGTATCCATTCATGGATGTCGGCGAGCTCGAACACAGACCGTTCGATGTTGGGAAATTAGATTGTGCGGCGACCGTGGTCTCGACCGTCATCTCGAAACCGACGGAGGATCGAGCCGTCGTTGACGCTGGCAGTAAGACACTCTCGATGGATAAACCGCAACTTCCCGTGCCCAAGTACCGCGACGATATTGAATACGTGAACGCATCTGAAGAACACGGATGGCTCGATATCAGTGAGAGTGAGGAATCAGTCAATGTCGGCGATCGAATCGAATTCATCGTCCCTCATGTATGTGCCACGATCAATCTCCACGACACCATTATCGGCGTTCGAAACGATCGCGTCGAAGAACTCTGGGACGTTCAAGCCCGTGGCAAAGTAAAGTAACGTAAAGAAAATAAGTATATTTTGACACCTCTTATTGCGAATACTGCTTCGTGATCATTTTGTAAGTGCTTCGCCAGGGCGAGCGTCAGTCACAACGGAGTCGCGAACTACGAAGGAGCCGTTTACCATCACATGATGAATTCCCGTGGGGAACTGCTGTGGAGAATCGTACGTCGCATTTGTATCGATTGTGGCAGGGTCAAAGACGACGAGATCGGCGTCCAGCCCCGGCCGAAGTATACCTTTCGTCTCAAGACCCATCGCACGTGCGGGCAAGGACGTCATTTTCCGAATGGCCTCCTCAAGCGTGAGGATATTCGCTTCGCGAACATACCGACTGAGAATCTTCGGATACGTTCCGAACACCCGAGGATGCGGTCGGCCCCCGAATAATCCATCTGTTGCAACGTTTACTCGCTCGTTGGCGAGAACGTCTCGAACATCGGATTCCGTCAGTTGGTGTAACAGCATTCCAACTTCGAGTTCTTCTTCGATGAGAAGGTCACACACAACTGCGACAGGATCTGTATCGCGCTCCGTAGCGATCGTTGCGATGCTCTTCCCTTCGACTGACTGATTACCCTCGGACGCAACGTTCGTGACTTCGATGTTCTCCCATCCCGTGTATGCACCCCGGTTTTCCCAACCGTCGATTCGCCACTCAGAGATATCACGCCGAATCTTCTCGCGGGTATCATCATCTCGTAAATACGAGAGCATCTGCTCTGGTCCCTCTGCTTGAACCCACGGCGGTAGGACATTTGTGAGTGTTGTGCTGCCCGCCGTATAGGGATACTGTTCAACCGTCAGGTCAACGTCTCGCTCCCGCGCTGCCTCGAAGATGCTTACAGCACGATGTACCTTCCCTTGTTGGTCCGGCCCGGCGAGTTTGAAATGGGAGAGATGGAGCGGCACACCAGTATCGGCTCCAATATCGATAAATTCGTCAAGCGCCTCCCAAATTTGACGACGTTCGTTTCTGATATGGGCGACGAACGGTCGGCCGTACGGTGCAAGTTGAGCGGCCAATTCTCTCACTTCAGCAGTATCTGCGTAGCGAGCGGGTGTGTAGACAAGTCCCGTCGAGAATCCAACTGCACCTGCTTCTAACGCCTCTGTGACGAGCTCTGCCATCTGGCTAATATCGTCCTCGGTTGGTGCCGTATCGCTAAAGCCGAGGACGTTAAATCGAACTGTCCCGTGTCCTACCAACGTCGCAACGTTCGGCGCAATTTCTTGGTCGTCAATTGCTTCGAGGTAGTCTCCCAGTGACTCCCACGACCACTCTCCATCAAGTCGCCCAGCAATACCGCTGAGATGAGTTTCCCACGCCTCCGTATCGACGTCATAGAGCGGTGCCATTGAGAAGCCGTCCTGGCCCAGAACTTCCGTGGTGATTCCCTGGCGGATTTTCGGAGCAAGCGTCGGATCTGAAAATAATTGGAGATCGGAATGAGTATGTGTGTCGATAAACCCGGGACAAACAGCCATCCCATCTGCATCGATTTCAGTCGCGGCGTCCGTTTGCACTGTTTTTCCACGATAAATCTCAGCAATCTTTCCGTGCTTGATAGTGATTGTCCCTCTAAACCAAGGCGCCCCGGTGCCATCAATAATGCGTGCGTTTCTGATAGCAGTCTCTGCAGCCATATCCCCTCTCATGGGATAATGCAAAATAAAAACTGCTAGTGCCTACTCATTAGTTCAGGCGGTGGGGGGTGGTTGGTCTTCAGTACACTATCGCTAGTTGTCCACTCTGGCTCAAGAGACCAGTTGCTGACACGTAGTAGTCAGAATGAGGCGACTGAATCAGTCGCCTGATTCAGCCGCTGTCCGGATTGGTGCGTAATGAGGCTAC
>NZ_JBPEHH010000085.1:0-17838 GCF_054177595.1 Haladaptatus ordinarius
CATAATTGGACGGCAACCGGTGAGGGAGGACGCGAAAGCGTACTTCGCTCCCGAGGAAACGCGCAACCTTAATATCCTCTTCGAGGAATCCTCGCCGTTTACCGCGGGGAGGATGTCAAGCTAGCTGACCGTCCCATCCGCGTGCGCTTCGAGGAACGCGAGCAGTTCGTCGTTGACCTCCTTCGACCGTTCGACGTGGACGAGGTGCGGAGCGCCCTCGAACTCTCGTAGCTCACCACGCGGGAGTCCCTCCGCTAGCGCCCGCCCGCCTTCGACGGGGAACACGCGGTCTGCGGTGCCGTGGAGCACCAGTGCCGGCGTGGTAATCTCGAACAGACGCTCGCGCAGGTCGAAATCGTCCATCGCGGCGAACTGAGCGCGCTGGGCGTCGAGCGAGGCGTCGTCGGCGAGCCGCCACTCGACGACCTCTCCCAGTCCGGCATCGAACGCCCCGTCGGTCACGACCGGCCGAAGCGACTCGTGGAGTGCTTCGGGCGTCTTCTCGGCGAGCAACTGCTCGCGCACGTCCGGGGGGACACTGAACTCCCCGCCGGGAGACGTGCCGACGAGCGTCAGCGTCTTCGCTCGCGAGTACTCGCTGGCGTACTGGAGCGCGACCATGCCGCCGAGTCCAGCACCGACGAGGTGGGCCTTTCGAGCGCCGTGGTCGGCCAGTACTGCGTCGAGGTCGCCGGCCAACTTGGCTATCGTGTACGGGCCGTTCGGAGCGTCCGACCGACCGGTGCCTCGGTTGTCCCACACCACCGATTCGAACGGTCCGGCGATTGCGGCGTGTTGCCACCCCCACTGCCACGCGCCGTAGCCCGCGTCCTCGACGAAGGCGACCGTGTCGTGACTCGTCGGGCCGTCCACCTCGTAGTAGAGGGCGACGCCCTCGTGTTCCGCGTATGGCATTCTACGACGTGCGTACGGGACGCGGATGTTTCAAGTCGTTCGTTCACGGTCGCGGTTTTCCGTCCACGCGCCCGACGACCACACCGACGCGGTCGAAACTGCAGCGAACGGTGCTGACTCTCACTCCTTGAGCGCCCCGGCAGTCAGACCACTCACGATTCGCTCCTGTGCCACGACGACGAGAATCGCCACGGGAAGGACGCCGACGATGCTCGCGGCGGCCATCAGGTTGTAGAACGCCTGGAACTGGCCCTGATAGTTGAGAATGCCCCAGACGATAGGTGCCCAGTATTGGGGTTGTCCGTTGGTCATCGGGAACCGATGTACACCATCGCCACCGATCCCACGATGAGTGCGGTGATGAACGCCACTGCCACCGAGGTCCCGTACCGACCCGAACTGAACGTATCGACCACGAGGCAGGTGAGGATCGGTATCGTGCTACAGCTCGTGATCGTCTCGACGGTTCCGAACACACGCATCGCCTGGATGGTTCGGAACAGCATCGCCACCATGAGCGTCGGGAGCACGAGCGGGAACGTGATCATCTTGAACATCTGCACCCTGGACGCACCCGATACGCGACCGACCTTGTACAGCGTCCGGTCGACGCTCTGGAGGCCAGCGAGGATGAGCAGTGCCATGAACGCCGACGCCTTCCAGATGTCGGCGACGATTCGTATCATAATAGTATTGATTAAGATTGTTGATTGAAACGGTCGCAGTAATAGAGAGACGACGGCTCATCCTCCGTTCTTTCTCCCTCGACTGGGCACTTATACGGTCGGTAAGATATATTATGTGACGAATAGTATTCACTAAACTCGTCGTGGATTCGAATATGTCCGCGATAGAACTCATCAGCGCGCTCGTCGCACAGGTCGTCGTCGTTCCCCTCCAGTTCGTCGGCTTCTGGGCGTCCGTGTTGCTACCCTTGTTCTACATCCCCTCCTCTACACCGGACTGAAACCTGGCGTGGCCGTCTTCGTCGGACTGCTCGCAGTACACGGTCTGTCGCTCGTCCTCGGGCACGGTTACGGACGCGAGGACGAGAGCGCGAGTGTCCGAGTGTGAGAGGCGTCTTCCGAATCACGGTTCGGTCGGCGTCCGCATCGATGCCGTGACGTACCATTCCGTATCGTCGTATCGGGTTTACAGGCGGTATAGGAGAATGCCCCGGGGCTTGACCCCGGGGTTGAATCCGATAGACAGGGGAACAAATCGGTGGGATATCGAGAACCAGTACAAGTCGGTGAAGGCGTTCCTCCCGAAGACCTCGTCGAAGGATTCTCGCGTTCGGTTGTTCAACTTTACGTTTGCAGCACTGCTGTACAATCTCTGGCGGCTCACCGACTTTCTGGTGAAAGTCGGCATGGGTCAGGAGATCAGATCGCCACCGGTCGTGACCGCCAGGACGTTCGTCCGGGCGGTCGGCCGGTCACTCCGAGAGGGTGGGTGAGGAGACGACCCCCTCGCGCTCGCCTGCGGCAAGCCGCAGGACTCGCGTCCTGCACGTGAATTTGGCTGCTGTCTCCCAATCGAGCCGTCTTTTCCCATCAGCTAGCGATGGAAAGAGAGACTGACCCCAATCACTCCTCAGATTGCGTTTGATTCTATCGATATTCGTTTGTAGGACCTCTATATCCCGAAAACGTGGAAAGACCACAACTTCGGAGGATGGGGTTCTGATGCGTGCCTACCGGCAAGGAATGTGGGGTATTGTTCGAGTGGAGAATCAGCAGACGTGGCCCAATTCATCGCAAGTAGCGTGAAAAGAAGACACGCATCACCCGGCCAAACTCCAAACTTGTAAAAGACCACAGTTTCGGAGGATATGCTAATTCTCGCTCCCGATTCTACCTGGTTGTGGTATCTCTCACGGATACTACCTCACCTTCGTGATGGCTATCGAACCTGTGCGTGAGAAAGTTCGCGCGCCTGGAAAACCTCGTCAGAAGCGAGCCCACCGCTATCGGTTGTCATCGTTCGCATCTCGTTCGCGCTCGACCTCGCAAATCGACGCATCGGCGTCGACGGCGACGGACACGCGGTCGCCGTCGTGACCAAAGTGGTAGGTCAACTGCATGGGTTCCGTAGAGCGTACTTCGGCGTGCCAGACGTCGAGCTCGCCCCAGATTTGCGAACCGTGTCTCGCCGTTACGTCGAAGCTGTGTTCGGCGAGAAACCCTTCGACTATCGGGTGCATCGTCGCGAGCGTCGACGTGGACAGGCGGGTTCGCCTCCCGCAGCGTCGGCAATCGAAGCCGGCGAAGGAGGGGCTGGGTTCCGGGACGTCCGGCGGGCCTTCCGGGAGGCTCAACAGTGTCCCGTCGACGCGGCCACCGCAAGTCGGGCAGAAGCCGTCGGTGACGCGCGTCATCTTCTGGTGCCACCACGCGGCGAAGGCCGCAGGGAGGTCGTCGCGGTCGTACTCCTCGAGCGTCCCCGGTGGGAAGGCGAAGCTGGCGCCGCCGTCGCATTCCTCGCAGCGAAAGTGTGCGGTCTCCTCGCTGTAGGAGACGAGCATTTCGCCGCCGCAGAGCTGACAGTCCCAATCGACGGAGAACGGTTCGACCGTCGCGTCGGCGGTGTAGGTGCCGGCGTAGAGCGCGCCGACGACCTGCCTGCCGGCGTGTGTGAGTTTGTACCCCGTTCCGTCGTCGGTCGATACCTTCCGTAAGACGCGGCCGGTGAGGCGGTTCAAATGGTAGTTGAAGTTCCCCGTGTCGGCGAGGTCGACGCGGTCGAACAACTCGGAGAAGGAGGGGGCCGAGTCGGGTGCTTCGTGGACGGCCTGGACGATAGCCACTCGCACGTCGTTACCTAAGAGCGCGAACAACTCCTCCGGTGGGTGGTGTTCGATGTGGATGCGTTCGCTCGTCCCGTCCGGGCTCTCGTCGGCCATACTGCTTGGTATCCCGCCGAGAGGCAAGCCGTTTGTGATTGACATCGAGATATCAGTTCACGAACAGTAATGTGTTGCTGATTACACTTTTGTCGGCGGGGACGGCTCTGTCAGCACGATGGAATCTGCTCCGGTTCGAACGCTGCTCTTCCGGTTCGTTCGCCCGCACGCTCGGTCCCTCGTCGGCGGTATCGCCCTATTATTTGGCGCGATGACGTTGTCACGAGTCCCGCCGCTCCTCATCGGCGTGACGCTCGACTCGCTCCTCCTCGATAGCGAACCGTTCTCGATTCCGCTGATTCCGTCGACGTGGCTCCCGGCGACGACGACCGGGCAGGTGGTGTTCACCGTCGCCGGGTTGGGTGTCGCCATCGTCGGCGAGACCGCCGCGCAGTGGTACGGTCGGTGGGTCTACGAGCGGGCGACGCTCGAAACGCTCCACGACGTGCGCACCACCGTCTTCGCCACGGCCACCAGACTCCCTGTCGACACCGGTGGGGATACGGACCGGCTGAGCGTGCTCCACGACGATACGGGGAACCTCACGCGGCTGTTCGGGGGGATTCGGGACGGTGTCCGCTACGGGGGTAACGTCCTCACCGCGTTCGCCTTCATGGCACTGTTGAACTGGAACCTCGCGCTCGTTTTGCTGGTGCTCCCGCTCGTCATCGCGGCGACGGGACGCGTGTACGCTCGACTGCTCGGCCCGCGGTACGACCGGGTTCGCGGGAGCGTCGGCGGGTTGAACGCTCGGCTACGCGACGCTATCGAGGGGCAGGCGACGGTGAAGGCGTGCACGCGCGAAGCCACCGAACGCGACCGCGTCGCCGCCGCGTCTGGCGAATACCGCCAGGCCACGTGGACGGCACTCAAACTCCGCGCCGTCTACAACCGCGTCTCGTGGGTCATCGCCGCGACCGGTATCTGGGGGTTGTTCGCCTTCGGGAGTTACTGGATACTCGTCGGGCCACCCTGGGGGCTCTCCCTGGGTCTCACTGCCGGCACGCTCCTCACGTTCATCCTCTACACGTTCTCCTTCCTCGACCCGACTCGGCGGCTAGCGGTCGACGTCGTCGACGCGGTGCAGGACGGCCGCGCCTCGGCCCGTCGCGTCATCGCGCTCCTCGCAGCGCCGGAAGACGCCGAGTTCTCTCCCGAAGCCGGCGACACCGGTGGTACGGACTGGCTCGCCGTGGACGGCCGAATCAGCTACGACGACGTCTCCTTCACCTATCCAGACGCGGAATCTCCCGCACTCGACGGGGTATCCTTCGACGTGCCGGGTGGCGCGTTCGTTGGCGTCGTCGGACCGAGCGGCGCGGGGAAGTCGACGCTCTGTTCGCTCCTCCTCCGATTCGACGAACCCGACGCGGGCACGATTCGCCTCGACGGCCGCCCCATCGAGAGCGCAGCGGTCCGGGACGTGCGCTCGCATATCGGGTACGTGAGTCAGGAACCCCACCTGTTCCCCGGGTCCGTGCGGGAGAACATCGCCTACGCCCGGCCGGACGCCGCCGATGCCGCCGTCCGCGAGGCCGCCCGCCTCGCCGGCGCACACGAGTTCGTCACCGACCTCCCCGACGGCTACGACACCGAGGTTGGCGAGGGTGGTGCCACGCTCTCGGGCGGCCAACGCCAGCGCCTCGCACTTGCCCGCGCACTCCTCCCGGACCCCGACGTGCTCGTCCTCGACGAAGCGACCAGCCACGTCGACCAGCGCACCGGCCTGGCGATTCAACGTCGCCTCCCCGACCTCGCCGGCGACCGAACGGTGCTCGCGGTCTCCCACCAACTCCCGTCGGTTCGGCACGCCGACCGCCTCCTCGTCCTCGACGACGGCCGCCTCGTCGAAACCGGGACGCACGCGGAGCTCGTCGACCGAGATGGAACGTACGCCGGCCTCTGGGCCGTCCAGACCGGCGAACTCGTCGCCGACTCGGCCAGTCGCTCCGCGGGGAGCGTATCGGAGGTGGCAGAATGAGCAGCGACCTCGAGTCGCTCGCCGACCGAGCCGACCACGACTTCCCGCTGATAACACTCGCGTGGCGCTACGGCAGGGCCGACGCGGGCCGCTTCGTGTTTGCAGTCCTCGCCGGTTCGATTTCGACGTTCCTCAGCTTCGCCGACGTCTACCTCATCGGGCTTGGCATCGATGCGCTGTTCAACGACCAACCCTTCGCCGTCCCGCTCGTCCCCGAATCCTGGGTGCCGTCGACGCCGCTCGGCCTCCTGACGTTCGTCACGCTGTTGATGATGACGTTGAACCTCTCGACGAACCTCCTCGCGTTCGCCGACGACTGGGCGAGCGGCGTCTTCGCGCAGCGCGTCCTCGACCGAACGCGAATCGCCAGTTTCGACGCCATCCAGGAACACGAGCTCGCATTCGTCGAGGACGAACGGACCGGCGAACTCCTCAGCGCGCTGAACGACGACGTGAACCAGCTGAGCAGTTTCTTCACGACCATCGTCGGTGCCGCGGTCTGGATCGCCGCGACCATCGGGAGCGCCCTCGTCTACATGTGGTTTCTCGAACCGCAGCTGGCGGTGCTCGTCCTCTGCTGTGCCCCGATTATCGGCTGGCTGAACTACCGGTTCTCCCAGCGACTCGACCCGATTCAGGACCGAGTCAGAGCAACCCGCGGCGCGCTCAACGCTCGACTGGAGACCGCCCTCGAAGGGCTCTCCATCATCAAGGTGTTCACCGCCGAGCCGTTCGAACGCGACCGCGTCGCCGCCGCCTCCCGAACCGATGTCGACGCCCGCCTCGCCACGAAACGCCTCTCGGCCCGACAACCGCCGGTGAACCGACTCCTCGTCGGCGTCTGGCTCATCGGCGTAACCACGCTCGGCATCGTCTGGGTGCTCGAACAGCCACCCTGGCCGTTCTCAGGTGCACTCACGGCGGGGGTGCTCGTCCCGTTTCTCTTCTACCTCGAGCGCCTCTCGCTCCCACTCCGCAACCTCGGCGGCGTCATCGACCACACCACCGCAGCCCGTGCGTCTGCCCGCCGCATCCTCGGCATCCACGCCACCGCAGGTCGGAGCCCCGCCGACACGCACGGACAGACCACCGAGCTCTCGGTGACGGACGGGGCCGTAAAAGCGTCGGAAGTCCGATACCAGTATCCCAGGAGCGACCGCCCGGCGCTCGACGGCGTGTCCTTCGACGTCGCGGGCGGCCAAACCGTCGGCATCGTCGGCGCGACCGGCGCCGGGAAATCCACGCTCGTCGAACACCTTCTGCGATTCCGCGCCCCCGACGCCGGAACAATCGAAATCGACGGACGAGACATCGAGACGGCGTCGCGCGCGAGCTTCCGCGAGGCCGTCGGCTACGTCTCACAGACCCCCCACATCTTCGACGGCACCGTCCGCTACAACATCGCCTACGGAGCGACCACGACCGACATCGACGCGGTCCCCGATGCCCACGTCGAACGAGCGGCGCGGCTCGCTGGCGCCCACGAGTTCATCGTCGACCTCCCCGACGGCTACGACACCGATATCGGGTCCAACGGGGCGTCGCTCTCGGGAGGGCAACGTCAGCGCCTCGCACTCGCCCGCGCAATCGTCGACGAGCCACCACTTCTCGTCCTCGACGAAGCGACCAGTCAGGTCGATACCGAAACCGAACGCCGACTGCAGGAGCGCCTCGCCGACGTAACTGCTGAGCGGACCACTTTCATCGTCGCTCACCGCCTCTCGATGGTCCGCAACGCCGACGACATCCTCGTCTTCGACGACGGCACCGTCACCGAACGCGGAACCCACTCGGAATTACTCGCTGCAGACGGCCAGTACGCCGACCTCTGGAACATCCAAATCGGGAACATCAGCGCGCTCGACGCGTAATCGGTCGCGGTCCAGGCTCTCACAGTCCGGCTCTACACCGTTCGAAATCGACACTGAAACGATTCGTAACTGACGAACGCTACGCCGTAACCTCTCACGATGCAGAGGAACGACGAGAGAAAGATGGGGATGGGTAACGACGATGCGTGTCAGGCGTTCTCGACCTGCTGGAGCACCTCGGGCGCGTCTTCGAGCGCCGCGTCCAGTTTGTCGGCGTCGGGGCCGCCACCCTGAGCGAAGTCCTGCGGGCCGCCCCCGCCACCGCCGACGCGGGATGCGAGTTCGCCGACGACCTCGCCAGCGTTCAACGAGACGCCGTCGGGGACGGCGACGACGAACTGTGCGCCGTCCGCACCGCTGCCGAGGACCGCGATTTTGCCTTCGTCCACGAGGGCGTTCGCGGTCGCGCGGAGTTCGTCCATGTCGGCGTCGATTCGCTGGACGACCGCCGTGGTGTCGCCGATTTCTATCTCCTCGCCACCGGCGGAGCCGCTGGCGCGGGCTTCGGCGAGCTGTTCTTTGAGGTGCTCTATCTGCTTGCCGCGCGCCTTCCACTCCTCGAAGAAGCGCTCTGCGGTGTCCGGCACCTCCGGCGGAGCGACGTCGAGGATGTCGGCGGCAGACCGAAGCGTGTCGTCTGTCTGCTGGGTGGCCTCGATGGCCGCGTCGCCCGCGGCGAACGTGAGTCGCTCGACGCCGTCCTGGATTCGCTCGGTGTTCAGTATCTTGATACAGCCGACGTCACCCGTGCGACTGACGTGGGTGCCACCGCAGGCCTGGACGTCCTCTGCGACGTGGATGAGCCGGATGTTCGTCCCGGCGGGAATCCCGCCCTGATAGAGGTCGAAGCCGAACTCCTCTTCGGCCTCGTGACGGTTCGGCCACTCCTGTTGTATCGTCGTGTTCTCCATTACGATTTCGTTCGCCAGCAGTTCGATTTGCTTTGCGGTCTCGCGGTCGATTCGCTCGTAGTGGCGAACGTCGATGCGTGAACTGTCGGTGCCCTTTTGCGCACCGGCCTGTCGGATGTGGTCTCCTAGCACCTGCCGGGCAGCGTGAACGACGATGTGCGTCGCCGTGTGGTGTCGCATGAGTCTGCGGCGGCGCTGGGCGTTTATCTGCCCGCGAACGATGGCACCCTTGTCGACTTCCTCGTCGGTGTGGTGGAGGATGACGCCGTTTTGAATCCGGGTGTCGGTGACCTGCACGGTCTTCTCGTCGGTCGAGAGCGACCCGTGATCGCCCGGTTGCCCCCCGCCTTCGGGGTAGAACATCGTCTGGTCGACGACCACGTCGTAGCCCTCCTCGCGGTCGAACACGTCGAGGACGACGGCCTCGAAGTCGGTGCGGTGCTGGTCCTCGTAGTAGAGTCGTTCCGTCTTCGGGAGGTCGTCGAGGCGGTCGTCTTCGGACTTCTCTTCCTCGAACGCCTGTCCGCTGTCGTGGCGTTCCGCGACGAGGCTGTAGAAGTCGTCCGGAACATTCACCGAGACGCCGAACTCGTCGGCAATCTCCTCGACCATGTCGGGCTGAAGGCCGTGGGAGTCGTACAGTTCGACCAGCGTCTCGGTGGGAATCGCCTTGCCCTGCTCGGCGTGGTCGCGGGCGATGCGGCGCACCCGGCGACCACCCTGTTCGAGCGTCTCGCGGTACTTCTCGACTTCCGTCCGGACGATGTCGCGGATGGTGTCCCGATTCTCGTAGCCGAGTCGTTCGGCCTGCATGTCCACGAGTTCGTCTAACGGCGCATCGACGCCGACGTTGTCACAGAGGCGCTTGGTCCGCCGGAGCACCATCCGGGCGAGGTAGCCGGTCGAGACGTTGCTCGGGACGATGCCGTCGCCGAACATATAGGCCATCGTCCGGCTGTGGTCGGCGATAGCGTAGATGGTCTCCAGCGGTTCTATCAGCTCTTCGAGACGCTTCGTGGAGATGCCGATGTGGTCGGCGATGTTGTCGCGGGCCGCCTCCATGTCCTCGGCCTCGTCGATGTCCATGTGCCCCGCGAGTTTGGCCGACCGGTGGACGTACTCCGCCTCCTCCTCGGTGTGTTCGATTCCGGCGTTCTCCTTGAGGAACTCGATCATGTCGGGGTAGACCGCTTCGTAGACGGTCGGCGTCCCCTGGCTCATCCACGTCCACCGTTCGAGTCCGTACCCCGTGTCCACGATGTACGTGTCCATCGGCGAGTAGCGATTGCCGTCTTTGAGTTCGTACTCGCCCTCCGGGTCCTGTTCCATCGACATGAAAACGAGCGTGGCGAGTTCGGCCCCGCGGTAGATGACTTCGATAGCGGGACCGGCGTTGCCGCCGCCGACCCACGGGTCTTCGATGTACGTAATCTCGTCTAGATTCGCGCCGAGCGATTCGAAGAACTCGTCACAGTACGCGACGGTCTGGTCTTTCCAGTACACCTCGCCCTCGTAGGCGTACTCCTTCTCGGCGTCCTCACGGACGTTGAAGGCGTGGTGGGCCATCATCTCGAAGGCCATCGTGTGTCGCCCCGTCTTCCCTACGTTGTCGATGTCCTGCATCCGGATGCAGGGTTGGCTGATAGTCAGCGGGTTCGCCGGCGGTGGCGTCTGCCCGCTGGTGACGAGCGGTTGAAAGTCGTAGATAGATGCCTGGGTCAACAACACGTCGTCACGCCAGCGGTTCGCGGCGACGGGGTAGGGTTCGATTCGCTCGTGGTCGTGCTCCTCGAAGAACGAGAGGAACGCTTCCCGCATCTCCGAGAGGGTGAACTCGTCGTCGAAGCCGGGGTTGTCGATGAACCCGTACTCCTCGCACGGGGGTTCCCCGCACGTCGTTCGGTCGTGGTCGCGCGTCCAGAAGTGGTCTCCACACTCGGAGCACTCCTTTCGCACGAAATCGTTTTCCTCGAAATAATCGAGGCGGTACTCCTCCTCGAGTTCGCTCATTGTTGGTAGTTCTTCACCCATCGGTGCGTAAAACAGTTCCGCAAACCCTCTCGAGTCAGCGTAACGTGTACGTCTCGAACGTTCGGACGGCGTAGCGATAGGCGAGGGGTGGGGCGACCCCTCCCAGGAGGACCGCCACACCACCGGCGGCGATTCGGACTGTCGCTGGGTCGAGCGTTACCGGGAAGCCGACGTACTCGCTGACGACTCCGACGAGTCCCACGACGACCGGTGCCGCCCCCGAGACGAGCGCCACGACCGCACCCACGAAGCCAGACAGGAGCGCCAGCGAGTAGACCGCGAAGGCAGATTTGCTCGGGACGACGACTCGCCTGCTCCGGGTTACGCGAACCGAACTGAATCGCGGAAACGCGGTCCCGACGCCGACGGCGACCACAGTGCCGACGATTCCGAGGAGGCCACTGGCGACGGTCAGCCCGACCCATCGGACCGGCGCGAGCGGACTCAGCACGCCTGCGATTGCCGTCGTCCCCACTACGATGGGAAGGCCGACGAGCGTCGCCGCGAGGACGTGTCCACGGACGAACTCCCCGCCCCGAATCGAGGACGTGAGCGTCACCGGAAGCATCGCTCCTTCGTCCCCCAGCGGGTTGAGCGCCGACGCGCCGATGGCCCACGTCCCGTAGAGTGCGACCGACACAGCGAGAAATTCGGATATCTGTCCCGAGGCCACCGCGTTCTGAATCGGGGCAGTGATGAAAAACACCGGATAGATCACGTAGAGCAGTCGAAGGGGTGCGCGTTTCGTTCGTCGCCAGACGTTCGCGGTCACGGTCCGCGTCGGGCGCGACACGACGCCAGAGAGAACCTCGACGTTCGACTCGCTGGCATCGTACCGTTTGTGTTCGGGCTGGATCCGGTCGCCGAACCAGAGGCGATTCGCCACGCGAACGTCGAGGGCCACCAGCACGGGGACGCACACTGCGACGAACACGACCGCCGCGCCGACCCGGACGAGCGACGGTGTGACGCCGGGAACACCGAGCACGAACAGGTCACCGAGCCACGCGGTCGGTGCACTCTGCAACTGGGTCGCGAGCGAACTCATCACCCGCCCGAGTTCGTTCGACAGGATAACTCCCATATAGACGACGAACCCCACGACGGCGATGATGGATTTGTACTGTGCAAGCAGTTCCGACCGCGCGAACGCCATCTTGAGCAGGAGTCCGACGAGGTGGCCCGCGAGGAGCGCCGTCGTGAGCAGTCCGGTTGCCGCGAGAATGACGGTGAGGAGCGGCGTCGGCGTGCCGAGTGCCAGACTCCACGCCGCACTCATGGAGAGAAGCGGGACCCCGGCGATAGAGCCGATACGGGCGAGTTCCGCGAGGACGAGTCCACCGACCACGTCACGGGCCGGAACTGTCGTCAACAGTCCCGCCTCGTGGTCGATGCGCCCGGTCTTTCCCACCGCTCTCGCGGCGACCATCGCGGCCACCATCAGCCAGCCGACGGCGAACCCGCCGCGAGCGATTTCGAGCAGCGGAATCCCCTCGGTAATCTCGCCGCCGAACCGGTACGCGGCGTACGAACCGCCAACCGTCGGGACGCCGACGAACACGAGCAGAAAGAAACCGAACCCCAGGAGTTGTACGGGGTTTCCCCGCATCGCTCGGATACTTCGCAGGTACTCGATTCGGCCGATTCGAACGCTCTTCCGGGACGTCGGCCAGTTCATTTCGCCACCGCCGGTTCCTCGCTCGTCACATCGAGGAACACCTCTTCGAGCGTCTGCTCTTTCTCGGCGCGGTGCGTGAGTCGTTCCGGGGAATCCTCCGCGACGAGCGACCCGTCGGCGAGCACGCCCACCGTGTCGGCCAGTTCCTCGACGACGGGAAGGATGTGCGTCGAGAGGAAGACGGTCATGCCGTCGTCGGTGAGTTCCGAGATGAGGTCGCGCACGGTGCGAGCGGCACGCGGGTCGAGTCCCGACGTGGGTTCGTCGAGAAAGACGACTTCGGGTTCGTGGAGGACGGCCTGAATCACGGCCGTCTTCTGTTTCATCCCTTTCGAGTAGGTGCTCACGCGCTCGTCGGCGTCGTCGGTGAGACCGAACCGGTCGAGGAGGGCGTCGATGCGGTCGTCGGCGTTCAGGTCGCGCAGTCCGGCGACGTACTGCAACTGCTCGCGGGCGGTGAGTTCGTCGTACAGAGGTGGCTCTTCGGGGAGAAAACCGATGTGGGGAACGACGGCGTCCCGGTTTTCGATGGACTGCCCGGCGATTCGGGCAGTGCCGCTCGTTGGGCGAATCAGCGTCGTCAACATCCGCATGGTCGTCGTCTTCCCCGCGCCGTTCGGGCCGAGAAATCCGTAGACGGATTCGGCGGGAACGGAAAGTTCCAGGTTCGAGACGACTGGCGTGTCGTCGAATCGCTTCGTCAACCCGTCGGTCTCGATGGCGAGCGTCATCGTCGTCCCTCCGGCGGGGCGTGGGTGGAGAGAGAATCGACTGCAGGGATGTGCTGTGACATGCGTAGCCAACTGGACCACAGGCTGAAAAACCCGTCTGAAACTCGTCTTCCGTTTCGAACTGTACTCCCGTCTGCTATCCTTTCGTCGCAGATTCGTACTCTTCGCGTCTTATCGTGTACCGGTGTTGGTCAGTCACCTCTCCGTTCGGTCGCGGCTTGTACTGTCTGAGTAGCCCCTCGTGACGACCGCCGAACGTCTCGACGTACGACTCTATCATCCTGCGCGAGCGCTCGTTTTCGTCGGCGACCGTCGTGTAGAACGCGTCCAGGTCGAATCGCTCGAACGTCAGTTCGACCAGCGCTCTCGCTCGTTCCGTCCCGTACCCCCTGCCCCAGAACCGTTTTGCGAGGACGACCCCCGACCCGGCTCTGCGCTCGTCCCATTCCGGGCCGAAGGCGGTGAGTCCGGCGAGCTCGCCAGCGCCGTCTTCGCCGGATTTCGGGCGGACGGTGTATCGAGCAGTCTCGCGGTCGCGCCACTGCGATTCGGCGTGCTCGACGAACCCCGTGACGTCGGAGAGGGTCTGAAACCGAAACCACGGCATGTGCTCTGTCACCTCGGTCTGCCACGACTCGGTCGAACAGAGGTCGTACAGTTCAAAGACGTCGGTATTCTCCGCCGACACTCGTTCGAGCACGAGGCGGTCGGTCTCGATGCGTTCGGGAAACAGCGACTCGGACATACGTTGTCCAGAAAGGATGGCACCTTTCAAACTGTTCGTCTAGCAGATATATATACCGAAAGACATAATTGGTTATAAATTGCTATCTTCACTGAGTCTCTGTCTCTCGTGAGACTTTTCTCGGAGTCGTTCTCGGAATACTGCTCAGCCGAGTGCTAGCGAAGCCAACATCGCTTCGAGTTGGACGCGCTCGTTCGCCCCCTCTGTGATGCGGTAGTCGGCCTCGCCGACCCGTTCGAGGACGCGAACGGCGTCCTCGTCGTCCAGGTCGAACTCCCAGATAGAACGGTGGAGCTGGTCGATGATGTCGCCGCCCGCCATCCCGCGCTCGGTGAGCAGTTCGTCCAGTTTGGAGCGAGCACGGGTGAAGTCCCCGGTGAGGGCGTCCTGTACCATCTCCTTGATGTCCTCCGGACGGGCCGTGCTGGTGATGACGAAGACGTTCTCTTCGTCCACTCGCTCGCCCATGACCGAGGCGGCCTGCAAGGCGTTAATAGCCTTGCGCATGTCGCCGTCTGCGGCGTAAACGAGGGCGTTGATGCCGCCCTCTGTCGTCTCGATACCCTCCTCGTCGGCAATGTAGCGGATTCGCTCGGCCACGGCCTCGTCCGGAATCGGGCCGAAGCGAAACACGGCACACCGTGACTGGATGGGGTCGATTATCTTCGAGGAGTAGTTACACGACATGATAAAGCGCGTCTTGTCCGAGAACTGCTCCATCGTCCGGCGGAGGGCGGCCTGCGCGTCGTTCGTCAGGGAGTCGGCCTCGTCGAGGAAGATTATCTGGAAGTCCACCGCACCGGGGTCGTGACGGGCGAAGTTCTTGATCTGGTCGCGCACGACGTCGATGCCACGTTCGTCGGAGGCGTTCAGTTCGAGGAAGTGTGATTGCCAGCTATCGCCGTACAGTTCCTTGGCGATGGCGACCGCACTGGTCGTCTTGCCGATTCCTGCTGGCCCCGAAAACAGCAGGTTCGGCAGGTCGTTCTTCTCGATGTAACTTTGCAGTCGTGCAGTGATGTCGTCGTGTCCCGCCACCTCGTCCAACGTCTGCGGTCGGTACTTCTCGACCCAGATGGTGCCGCGTCCGGGGACGGTCTCCGCGTCTGCCTCGCTCATGTTTCAGCAGAGGAACCTCCCGTTCTTAAAGTCCCCGAGACTCCGCACCTCACTCCATTCAGATAATTAAGATTAGCTCTTTTCTCTCCGAACAGCTGCTCCTTTGTCAAGTATGTCGTGCACTGTTCGGCGATTGTCTGTTACTCAGGAGAGGTCTCTTTGATTACAAGTGCGGAAACTATCGTCGACAGATGGCTGCAACCGTGGTTCCGATGAGTTTGTATAAGGCTGATAGGGGTGAGAATCGAGAATCAACAGGGCGGCGAGGGCCGATTACACGTCCGTGGTGATGGCGGCAGACGTGGGTGTGTCGGTTGTGAACTCTCGCCACATGATAATTGTTCACACACAATTTAAGTTTTATGATCAAAAATATAAAATAAATAGCCAATGTTTGTTGCACCTCCTGATCGAATGATGGCGGACACAGCTTTGTGAGCTATTCCGCAATACGCATTTCAGGCGAGACGGAAGAAAATCCCGTTTCAATGACTAAACCCGCGGCTTGATTCGGACGGAGTTAGCCTCTCACTTCCCTGCTGACATTCGTCACTTCTGCCCTCACAACGACTCAATTACTATGCGCTCGGCACCCGACCCACTTGGTCCATGCGTGCGCACGTGAGCATCGTCGCCGTTGTCTTGCTTCTCGCAACGCTGCCAGCCACGGCGGCGGCCGAACAGACTCGGGCCGGTGGGACCGTCGTAGTCGGACAGGGAGAGACGATAGACGACGACCTCACGGCGACTGCCGGAACCGTCATCGTTCGGGGGACGATAAACGGCGACCTGACCGCGTTCGCCGGGAACGTCCTCGTCGCACAGAACGGTACCGTCAACGGTGACGCGTCGGCACTCGCCGGAAACGTCCAGGTCGAGGGGACCGTCACCGGCAACGTCGAAGCAGGGGGTGGCAATCTTGTCGTCGGCCAGACCGGACGGATAGGCGGGACGCTCGAAGGCTCGGCGGGGTCCATCCTGGTGGCGGGGACTGTCGGCGAGGACGCCCGAGTCGTGGGCGAGACGCTAAGAGTCGCGGGCAGCGCCGACATCGGTGGCGACCTGGTCTACAACGTCGGGACGTTCGAGCGTGCACCGGGAGCGAGCATCGGCGGCGTGGTTCGTCAGGACGAAACGCTCGGGGACGTCGGACCAGCACCGACCCCGATGGTGCCGGGGTGGGTCGGTACGCTGTACGGCTTCCTAGTGAACCTCCTGTTGGGCGCCGTTCTGCTGGCGGTGTTTCCGACGTTCTCCGAGAACGTCTCCAAGCGAGTGCAGGACGACCCCGTGTTTTCGGCGGGCGTCGGCCTGCTCTTGCTCGTTCTCGTGCCAACCGTGCTCATCGTCTTCGCCATTACGATCATCGGGATTCCCATCTCGCTTCTCGGCGCACTCCTGTTCGCCATCTTTCTCTGGGCCGCGACGGTGTACGGAGCGTTTGCGGTGGGCGTCTGGCTGCTGTCGCTCGCCGACGAGCGAAACCGATGGCTGGGGCTGGTGGTCGGCCTGCTCGTCGTCGCGCTGCTCGGTCAAATACCCGTCCTCGGCGGTTTCGTCCAGTTCGTCGTCCTCTTGCTCGGACTCGGTGCGCTGGCGCTCGCCCTTCGTGCGCGGTATCACGGTCGTCGCGAAGCGCCGACGGAGGTGACGAGGGTCGAACGAGGCAGCGACGAGGAGTCGCCCGCCGACTGACTCGACGGTCCTCGGCAGCGACCCCGACACGCTGAAGGTACGAGGCCGGCAAGGGAGGCCATGAATGTGACCGTGGAGGTGGTCGGCGAGGACACCCACGAGTTCGACGTGGACGACGAGACCTACGCCGACCTGCTGTCGGAGGTCGGTCTGAGTCCCCACGAGGTGTCGGTGATGGTCGACGGACGGCCCGTCCCGGAAGACCAGCCAGTCGAAGCGGAGCACGTGAAAGTACTTCGGCTCATTAAAGGCGGATGACAATTCGCATCGCACGTCCTGACGAACACCTCTCTGTCATGCGGATTCTGGACGCCGCGATGCTGGAAACCGACCCGGACGAAGTGCGAGCACGAATCGAGGCGGACGACGTGCTGATGGCGGAAAACGGCGGCCCCCTCCTCGGTGTGGCAGTGATGGAATCCCGCGAGTTCGGCGCTCGTATCGATTCGATTGCGGTGATGCGCTCGCGGCGGGCTCAGGGAATCGGAAGCGACCTGGTCGAGGCGGCCCGCGAACGCTACGGAACGCTCACGGCGGAGTTCGACCCCAGCGTTCGGGCCTTCTACGAGTCGCTCGCGTTCGACGTCGAACCAGTAGCAGATGGACGGTTGCGGGGCGTACTGGACGTCGACCGGTGAGTACGCTTCGACCCCCTCGAAAGCGAACACTGATACCGACCGTCGGCCAACGACACGCCATGGATGAGACGAGACGTCGACGGCTAGCGGTCATCTGGGTCGTGTTCGCTGGCCTGATGGCGGTCTACGTGCTCCGAGACGGCCTCGATACGTCGGCAAGCGACCTGCTCGGACTGGTCACGGTGGCACTCGGCGTGGGACTCGCCGCTATCTACTACCTGAACCCCGGTGACGTGCTGTCGTTCGAGTGAGCAGTTCGTTTCGGTTCCTCTCGTGACTCGTGAGTGTCTTCGAAAGCCACGTTTTCGGGATATAGAGGTCCTACAAACGAATATCGATAGAATCAAACGCAATCTGAGGAGTGATCGGGGTCGGTCTCTCGATCAATCGCTCGCTGGTTGGAAAAGGTGCCTCGATTGGAGGACAACAGCCGAACTCACGTGCAGAACGCGAGTCCTGCGGCTTGCCGCAGGCGAGCGCGAGGAGAGTGTTTCCTCATCCACCCTCTCGGAGTGACTGGCCGACCGCCCGGACGAACGTCCTGGCGGTCACGACCGGTGGCGATCTGATTTCCTGATCCATGCCGACTTTCACCAGAAAGTCGGTGAGCCGCCAGAG
>NZ_JBPEHH010000086.1:0-16332 GCF_054177595.1 Haladaptatus ordinarius
GCAGCCGTAAGAACAGTGTCTGGATGGTAGAGAAATCTCATAATCACCCATCCAGACGCTTCCTGAGAATCTAACCCCGTCAGTCGTGACTATCCACTGACTCGATGGGAAGTACCGAAATTCAGTACACGATATTTTCACTACTGAGTTCTATTCACGTTTTGCTTCTACGTTGCTTGCGTCGATCTCTCCCATGAGATACGCTCGTCCTTTCTCGGTGATTTGGTAATAGCTAGCTGCATCTTTTGGTTTCTCCACAAAATCACGTTTCAGGAGCTCTTGGAGCGCCCTATTAACAGATGCTCTCGAGAGGCCTAAATTGTAATAGAGAACCTTTGGTGGAAGTGCCCAGTTAGTCTCATCGAGTGCTTCGAGTACTGGGTCTGTGGCGGTATTCATCCACTCCCCACGTTTTCGCATTAATAGATTTTGGACAAACCTACCTCTTATCAGCGTCGATTCATCCACTGCTCGATACAAATTTGAATCAAATTGAAGCACCAATGCCTCAACCTTTATTACGATTCCGCACTATCAGTTGAAGTAACGACCGTCTGATGGGCTATCTGTTCGGAAAAACGAACCCGTGGTGAAGACACGGGCCCGTCGTGCGGTCGTTAGGAACGAAACCGCATGTCCACCTACACGCACGCGGGACAAAAGTGTCCCGTCCGAGAGCCGCAGCACTCGCCAACCACCCACTCGTACACGACGCCACATTTTGCACACCCGTCGAGGGGTGAGGCCCAATGACCGACCCCAACCCCCACACGGAGACCATCCTCTCACTCTCCCGCACTAACCCTATCCAGGTCACTACCACCAAGCGCACGCTCACGGGCGTCATCTACGACCACGAACATACCGACCCGACACAGACCCATCGTGGCCCGGAACCCGGCCACCACACGCTGTTGTTCGCCACGCCCAGCAACGACCTGTACCGGCTCACCTACACCTACTACAACGCGTACGACCACCCCGAGCACCAACTCGACCGGTACGAACTCACACCGAACGGCAAGTACGCCTGGGTACGCACGCACGCCACCATCGAGGCCGTCACGCGCCCCGCCGACACCACCAGTGAAGACACCGGCCACCAGCCAGCCGATACTACCGACACACAGCGGGGGTATGACGAATGAGCGAATCCCGCGACTCGACCACTGCGACACCACTCCCCGACTGCTCGGTCAAGACGCACAACCCAGACACCACGTGGCGAACCACCCGCGTCTCAGACGGCCTGCTCGCGTTTTTCGACCCGTGTCGGTTCTGCTTCCCTGACGGCACCGTCGACGTCGACATGGTCGTCCGAAGTGGCTGCCATGGCAACTCACTCCATCGCCCCGACACAGCCGACCCTGAGGAGGTGACGGTGGATGAGTGACACCAGTCCGGTCGGAGCGACCGCCGTCACTGAAGACGGGATCTCGGTCAGCGAGCTTGCCGAACACGTCCACGTACTCAGCGACCGTATCGCCGACCTCGAAGCGGACGTAGCTGAGAAGGACGAGCAGCTCAACGACCTTGCCGAAGCACTCACGCAGAAAGAGAACCACATTGTCGAGGTTGAAGCGGAACTCGCACAGAAAGACCAGCGAAATAATGACCTCCGTATGACCGTCGAGCAGCAAAACGAACGAATCGAAGAGCTTGAACAGCGTATCGAAGAGCTCGAAACCACGACAACCGAGGCACAGGCCCATCGGAAAGCAATCACTCGCAAAACGGAGGCCAATGACGACCGCATCGACGAACTGCAAGCACGAGAGTTCGAGAAAGGTGCCCATCTACTCGCCGAGAACGTCGACCAGAATCGCATCACCGTCGAAGGTAACACCCTCGAACGGATCACGAAAGACGATGGTCGGACCTACTTCCGGCTCCCTGGTGAAGAGGATGCGCTCGGTCGCGGTGGCACAGTCGCCCATTCGACGGCGGATCTCCTCCCACTGCAACGACTCGCTCGCTACGACGACGAGATGCTCGCATCCGTCACGAATCGCAAGCCCGACGAACTGGCAAGCAAGGCGTGGCGTGAACGCGATGACGCCGGTCGCTATTCGTTATGGTCGACGGGCAGTGGCGAGATTCGTACCTATCTCGATGCCTCAGATCTCGCCGAGTGGATTCGCCTGAAAGAGTCCGGCGTGAGCAAGAAATACTCACAGGAACTCGCTCGTAGAACCATGGACGCGATGCACGAACTCTCGAAGCATCGACTGGGGATGACCAAACGAAAGCGATCCAAGGATGGGTTGCAGTATCGAGAGACGCGCCTCGTGTTGAAAGCGGACGTTGAGCTTCCCGGTGAGGTATCGAATAACAACACGAACGATAGCCCGGCCACAGACGAGGCTGCCAGAGAGTAGCGTGGCCAGGACGAAATCACGCCCGAGAGGGTAACACCGCTCTTACGACCTCCCACACGAACGCGGATGTGAACGCCCCGAAGTGACACAGTTCGGGACTGACGTCGGACGGCTACTCGTAAGTACGGCAGTTGTATCGGTGGCTATCGGCTAGGAACCAGCAGGAGGGAGAGAGCGGGTGCCGGCCACCGCGTTTGTGGTCGGAAGCGGGTAAATCACAGCGAGTCATATAGGTCACAGACCGTTTTCGAGTAGCGTGGACATAATCGTTATATGTGGTGTAAACAAATACGCTACAGATAACGGTATGCGTGTCGAAATACACCTCCCGCTTCCCGAGGAACAGATCTTCAGATATGAAGCAATGGACGATATTCTCGAAATTACAGCCCACAATCCAACAAGTGAATTCTCAAATCGTGATCTCCAGACACTCACCGGGTTTGGCGGTCCGAGCGTCTCGAAGGCGCTCACACTGCTTACCGCACTTGGACTGATCACGCGTCGCGACGTCGGGCGGAAAACCCTCTACCAAATCAACGACGACCATTTGCACGAAGCCGACGATCCATTACTGGAGATTCCCCAGGCACCCTTCCGACAACCGCTCAAACGACTCAGAGACCGCGTCACCGAGGAACTCTCATCGATTGCTGGCATCGTTTGCTTTGGCAGCGTCGCACGCGGCGAGGCGGATCGCGTCAGCGATATCGATCTGTTCGTGCTGACTAACAACGATGACGAACTCGTCGCCACACGACGAGCAATCTCGAAAATCAAATCGGATCTCGAAACACAGGCAATCGATGGGCAGCGATATGAATTCGAAACCTTCGTCGAATCACCAGCTAGTGCCCGCCGACGAGGCGCAGATCTTCGACCGATTTTCCAAGAAGGGGTCGAACTCTACACAACAGACGTGCTCCAAGAGGTTAAGCACGACATCTTCGGAGGGAACCAATGACATGTAACTACCCCGCCCTACTCAGCGACTGTCGTCGCTTCCTTGAGGGTGGGGCTTCCTGTTTCTGTGACGCGACTTGCATCCACGACGATGGACGATGAATCGCTACCATCAGTTGACACAGCGGTCGCAGTCTCCACGGGCGTGTCTTCGGAGTGAACCACTCCTAGTTTCTTCAGTCCTCGAGAGAGAACGTTCAGAGCCGCATTCCAATCCCTATCGAGTTCGAACCCGCACGTCGGACACGAATGCTCACGAACCCACAACGGTTTCCGCGTCTCCACGCCGCACGACGCACATTGTTTGGTCGTGCGACGAGGGTTGACCTGAACGACGTGACAGCCGGTCTTGTCGCCGTGGTGTTCGAGAATCGTGATGAAGTCACGCCATCCAACTTCTGCCTTGTTGCGAGCGGTCTCTGGGGATTCGAGCATTCCTTTCACGTTGAGGTTCTCAACGAACACGGCATCGTACTCGGTAGTGTAGAAGTGCGCGAGCTTGTGTTTGAAGTCACGTTTCTTGTTCGACATCCGAGCATGGACTTCAGCCACTTTTCGACGTTGCTTCTCCCAGTTGCTCGACTCGTACTCCTTGCGGGAGAGCAAGCGTTGCTCGCGTTCGAGGCGCTCGCGGTTGTCCGATAGGTCAAGTCTCCCAATCGAACGTCCCTCGGAGTCATGGACGAAGTTCACAACCCCGAGGTCAAGACCCACCGTACCAGCGAGTTCGATGGACTCAACGTTCGGTTTCTCGGGTTCTTCAACGTCGATGCAGAACGAGACGTACCACGCGCCAGTCGCTTCTTTCTTGAGGGTGACTTCTTTGATTTGCTCCTGGTCTGGAAGGTCTCGGTGCAGGCGAATCGGTATCTCGCGGGTTTCGCCTTTGAGCTTCTTGAGGATGAGGAGTCCGCGACCGTCCGGGCCACTCTTGGTGTCGAGTTCGAAGCCCGATTGCCGGTACGTGAAACTCCTGTACTCTCGCGGTTTCTTCCAGTTCAACGCCCCCACGTCGTATCCTTTGGCTTTGAGCTTCCCGAGGTTCTCAATGTTGTCGCGGATACGCTCGACGGCTTTCTGGAGGACGGTGGAGTAGACTTGTTTCAGGTCGGCCACCAGTCTTTGAGTGCGGGGAGCGTGTCTCGGACCATCCAGACGCGTTGCCGGAGCGTTCCTGCGTCTGTGGGAATCTGCTCGAATTCGTTGAGTGCGTGGTTGTAGAGTTGTCGCACGGTGTTTCGTTGCCAGTCCATCGCTTCGCGTTGCTCCTCGGTGGGCAACAAGCGGAAGCGTGGGCTGTACATCATGCGACGTGTAAATTCGCACGAAGTGCGGTGTATTAATCGTGCTGATAACGGTGTATTAATAGCGTGTTTGCAACTCGTGCGGGTGCTGTATCCCCTCCCTACTCGCTCACTTCACTTCGTTCCGTTCACTCCTTGAGGAAGGGGGCTTAGCACCCTATTTTTCAGCTAAAGAGATCGAGAACGCACTCGCTAATGCTGAAGACGCGTTCCAACGTTCACCCGTCAATCCGGAAACGGGGTTGGAATTCGTGACCGATCCAACCATCCTCTAATTGCGGAAGGCCTGTTGATTGCTTGATACTGCCCAATTTTTGATCGAACGCAATGGCCACTACACGGTGATCATGCGTTCCAGAGGAGTATCGCTGATCCGGAAGGCGACACAAGTGAAATCGGTCGCGACGCCCAGCCTGTTCCTACACCGAGTTGGTTCGAAAGCGAGTGATCGAAACATCGGTAACATCGTCATAGTCGTCGTCAGCACCGACGAGCAGGAGTCCGTCGACGTGGTGTGCCGTCGCAAGTGCGAACGCATCGCCCAGCGCTGGCGAATACCGAAACTTGAAATCTGCAGCGATGGGCCACGTCTCATTCGTATCCACGCGTCGAATGCCACTCTCTGCGAGCACGTCGACGACCGCATTGGCACGATCCTCGCTATCGATCGCGCGAACGATGTAGTGAATCTCGGCGAGCGTCACTGCCGAGATATATCCCTCTGCCGCCCCTTCCACGGCATCGACGTACGTTTCAACAGTATCACTCCCCGGCTCATTACAAAAATAGGCGATGAGTGGCTCTGCATCAAAGACGATCGTCTCAGGATGGGCTGGCTCTGCTGTCATACGCTATCCTCGTCGTTGGTCTCGTCGTCACCGTCGTACCGCTTTCGCAACTCTGCTTCGCTGGCCTTGTCCTGCTCGCGCTCGGCTTGCAACCGTTCGACTGCCGACCGGCCGTGGTCGTCGGTTTTTCCCTGCAAGACCCCACGGAGGTCCGTGACCGAGTGAATCGGTCGAACGACGATTTCGCCCTCGACGGTGCGGACGAATTTTACACGTCCGGGGGTATCGATGCCGAGTTCTTCCCGAAACTCCTTCGGGATGGTAGCCTGCCCGCGCGATGACACCGACACCACCTTTTCAGACTCTGTGTCACTCATACTTTTTCTACTCATTACTTTGGTCTACTCATACATAGTCGTGACGCAGCCAACGGATCCGCGGCGACAGACAATTGACATCCACCCACGACCAGTCGTGGGCTTCCGCCTCGAATCGTTACTGCGGGACGGGTTCTCTGACTTCGACCGTCCCTGCTACTCTCGGTCGTGGCTGCCGGCCGAAGGCCGGGAGCGGTGGGTGGGGAGGTGGGCGTGGGTGGCTGGTATCGAAAAAAGAAGAATCCGCCCGTTTCGCTATCCGACCGTGTCCACCGCACGCTCCGTTTCGAGGACGACCTGTGATTCTGCCCGTCCGTACCTTCCCTCGTAGGCATCGTACAACTCTCGAGAGTAGCGTGCGACGACACCTTTCGACGTTGGGCACACCTGACTCGCCGCATTGGCTACCTGTGCCTGGGTCACTGACTTCCCGTCCGTCAGCCGATCTGCCGCGTACACGGCCGCGCCCGCAACGGCCACCCGCGACGTTCCTGGCCCGACTGGCTTCGTATCGGCAACCGCCAGCAACTGCTGTCCCAGTCGAGCAAACGTTAGGACAGCGTGCGCGTCCAGCCTGTCGTCTAACGCTGCCAACACTGCATCCAGTGCCCGCACCTGCACTGGGGGAAACGCCTCGACCAGGTCACACTCGATCCGAATCTTCCGCGCTGCTGCACACGCTCGCTCGTGCGTCGACTTTGCGTACTTGGTCACCGCGTCCGTTGCTCGTGGCACGTCCGCTCGCCTCGCCGCCAACAGCACTGCCCCGGCCGCCAGTGATTCCCAGGCCATTCGGCCACCCGGCAATCGGCGCTCGGCCGCCTGTCGCATGAGCAGACACGCGTCCGCACAGACGTACCTCGGCAACCCGACGTTCTCCCCGATGCTCTGGACATCACGTAGGCTCTCGTTCAACCGTCGATCACGGGCGTCCATGCGCTTGTCCAACCGCCGTAACCGACCGAACCGCCGCTTCTGTTCGGCCGAGAGTGGCCGTCCACGCCCATCCCGTCCGAGACTGAATCGCGACCCGAGTCCGTGATTCACTCTGAACACCGTCGTCGGCTCGATCGCCCACTCCTGAGGCCCACTTCGCCGCACTGGCCCGTGCACACTCGGTGACACTGTCTGTTTCACTTCGTCAGTTCTGACGACCAGGCCACACGCCTCACAGAACGTCTCAATTCCCGCTGTGATCACCCGCCGCCCACACTCGGGGCACCCGCTCGTCTGGTCTTTCGATTGTCGATACGAACCTTCTTTACCGAAGCTGTTGCTAGTACTCATTGGAGTTCCAAGCTCCTGAAGGCGCGTCTCCTACCGCGTCTTTTCCGACACTCACTCCTACATGAGATTCATCGCTATCACGACTGGCCATCTCCTGCGCGCGCTCGCTTGCGCCTTCGCGAGCGCCCCTGGGCGCGAAGCGAGCGCGCGCTCTCGGCAGTCACACAAACGAGTCCGCGCGCCGACCCGCCCGACGCGAGCGGCCAGCACACAAGCCGGTTTCGTGTCCGTCGACCAGCGGGAGACGCAACCGAACGCGCGCTTGGTGCTGGCGTCGAAACCAGATGCCCGGAACGGCCGCAGGCCGCACGCCCGGAATGGTCGGTCGCGAGCGATGCGGAGGTCTCGTGAGTAAAGCGAACGAGACGTCGGTGAGCTGTGCTCACCGGAAGGCGGCACGCGGCGAGCGGACGGGCCGTCGAACAGCAGTTGAGCAGACTTCTGTCTCAGTTCACATTCCACGGGGTGACGCGTTGTGGCGGCGAGTGTACGACCGCGAAACGTTCGAAGAAATTAACGAAGTTGCGAACCCCCGTGAATTACGCGCCCGACGCACTTCAGACGGTGAAACAGTCTCCTGTCCACGATCCGCTGTGCAGGAACCGACCGACGAACTCGCTGGTAGATCGGGAGGGAACGAACGACGGCCCACCCAAAATCGACGGCGAGTGGACGGGTCGTCAGCAACCATCAATCAAAGCGACACCAGTAGCAACCGACACAATCCAGGGCGGAGGAGGGAAAGGAGACGGAGGCTCGGCGAACCCCGACGCACTCTCTCGCCAAGCCTTGGAACGACGAAGGAACAGTGCGCAGCGACGCGCGAGAGTCAAGCCCCCGAAGGCTTTCGAGCCGGTTGATAACGCAAGACAGACTATTCATTGGGGGGGGGGGGTTCTCAGAATTTTGTGAGAGAATGATTTCTCTGTACGAATCGACGAGCCCCACAGACACAATATAAAGTATAAGCAATAGGCTGCGCTAATATGCCGTATGGAGAATAATAGTTCGAAAGAAGAGTGGGATGATGACACCGGCCCAAAGAAAGGGGCGACTATCGAACTTGCCCTTCCCGTTCGAGATGCAAAACTCTTCAAGCATGGTGCCACGACGTATATTCTCAATTTCTTAAGCAATAACCCCGATAGTAACGTCTCTATCCGACAACTATCGAAGGTTGTTCCGCTCAGCGAACGGGCGACACGCGAAGCCACCAACGTCCTCGAAGCAAATGACCTCGTTGAGACGTTTCATAAAGGAAATGCACGCCGAGTCCACATCAATAGAAGCCGACTCGATAATCCAACTGACCCGATAAACAACATTCCACAGACGCAGTTTCACCCTCCCGTGCGTATTGCCTGCCACTACCTCGAAGAGGAACTCGAGGACATGCAGGGCATCATCCTCTTCGGCAGCGTTGCCAGAGGTGAGGCAGACCGCCAGTCGGATATTGACCTCTGGGTACTCGTCGGCGGTGAGAAGATGCAACAACGACACACCGCGAACAAGCTTGCGAAACATCTCGGTGAATTACAAATTCCGTCGACCATTGCGGTGAATGATGCGCTGAACGCCGATTTCGAGACTGGATGGGATGAGGTAAAAAGGATGCTGGAAGCAGACAACCAAGACTGGGCGTCCGCACAACGATATTCGTTCGAGATACTAATCGAGACACCACAATCAATCATCAATCAGTTAGATCGAGTCGATGCCGAGAAACTATTCGGTGAAGGAATCACCCTGCGGTCATCAGAAACACTCGACCGAATCAAGCTGGAGGTACTCGGTGATGAGTGACCCCACCGATTTACTCGATGAAATTTCGGCGGCTGAGGATGCATTCGGACGGCCGACATTCGAGCCTACGGGACGATCGTCACGACAGAGGGACAGGCCCGTGCGATGCGAAAGGTAGCGACGGCCGTCCATGAGCACATCGTCACGTTTGATCCACAACTCAAGCGGTTCTGCCAGTGTTCGTCAGGTGACTAGGTGCAGGTGTCGAATATCCATCTAGTCTGTGATAGGTTCGGCCGTGTTCGCACTTTCGAGCGTGAGCAAGCGTTCCCACTCCGGCGATCCCCACAACCGACGAGGTGGGACTGAAAGGGACCGTCCGCTCGCGCTTGCATGGTCGTCTATGCGGGCAACTATTCTGACCGACCGGTGCGGAGAGGTCAGAATATCGCACACAGCGGCCGCGAGCGGGCGGGGCTTTCAACGACTGCTTCGTCTCGTTTTCGTCCCACACATAGCAACCACGACGCAGAGCGACCGAACGCACGTTTGGTGCTGGCGTCGAAACGTCAGTCGTGTGGAGCTGACAATCGTTGAATGCACCGTCAGGGAGATCTGTGCCAGTGTGCTCCTCGACGATGTCACGATCCAGCCAGCGAGCAAGAGCAGTGTGTTGCGAAAAGAGTACTAATATTCCTTGACAAGGACACCGTCAATGCGGTCAAAATGATCCACATTACGAGTGACGACCGGTTCTTCGACTTCGATCGCAGTCGCTGCAATCAAACAATCGTCGAGACCAACGGTTATCCCATCATTTTCCAACTCACCGTAGAAGCGTCCACCACGGCGGGCGATTGATTGTGTGACTGGGACGATCTCTTTACTTGCCGTGACGTCAGTGATTTCGGTGTACTCCGCAAGCGAGTCATCGACCCGTGGGACACCTGCTTGTAATTCGGCCAGCGTGATAGCCGACACGCGGAGTGGTTCTGGTGACGCTTCGAGGTCGCGTGCATATGCCACTGCATCTGGATCTGTATGGCGCAGGTCAAGCAGGAACGTCGTATCTAGAATCACGTGTCGTCCTCGTGCTCATCACGGAGGCTCTCACGGACAGCGTCAGCGCCCTCACTGAGACTACTTCCTGCGTTCTTGACAGACTCGGCATAGCCATCGTCCGGCGATCCGGTGCCGACGATTTCGAGAAGCGATCGCTCCCCTGCTAATCGTTCAACGACATCGCTGAAGCTTTCACCCTCGCGCTTGCGGGCTTTCAACCGTTCGTACGCACTCTCACTGAGTGCGACAGTTTTGGTGTCGGAGCTCATATCTATAGAGTAGTGTGCAAATTCTATAAGTATTTGTGTTCGGCTATCCGGCGTGCGACTGGGGGCATCCCCGCCTTCTTCTTGAGACGAATGGGAGGCACGGTGCAAGCGGATATTGTCCGAACGGACGCCGAATACGCCACACTCCTCGCGGGGTCGACGTATCGCGCACGAACCCGGTATCGTCTCGCCTGACCTCGTTCGGCAGACGAGAAGTTGCCAACGGGAACACAGGGTCGCCCCGCTGTCCCACGGTGGAATCCTCGCCCTTCAGGGCGGGGAGGATGTCAAAGGTTGGTGGAATCGAGAGTGACACAATCCCAAAACGACCGTCCGAACACCTCTCAACCATTCGAATATATCATCAAACCACGATACAGGAGTAGGTTCAAGCACCGAGACGACACACCCCAGCCATGTTCCAGTCCCTCCTCAACGCGTGGCTGGCCGGACTTCGGGCCGGTGAGTTCTGGGCCATCGGTCTAACGTGGGCACTCAGCGTGGCATCCCACGTCGTCTTACGGTCGACTCTCTTTCGCTGGGAGTGGAAACTCGCTAGCCTAACCGGCATCGACATCTTCGATGTACAGTCCGACGACCCCCCACCGACTCGCACGGCACATACCCATCCCCCTGAACCATACACAACTGCGGATCTCCTGGACATCGAACGGCGTGAGACGACGACCCCACACGAACACACACGGCGCGTACTCACGAGCGTCGGCGTTGCACCACCGCTCGAAGAAGCCGTGTTTCGTGCCCTGCCACTGCTCATCGCCACCATGCTCACCGGGCACGTCGTCGCCGTCATGCTCGTCGCGAATGCAGTGTGGGCGTATCTCCACGTCCTCGACGGACGCACTCGGCATCTACTCCCACACTTCACCATGGGACTTCTGTCGGTCTACCTCTGGATCAACGGGCTGGGATTGCTCGCAGTAGCCGTCCATGCCGGACACAATCTCATTTTCGAACTCGTCCGAATTGGACAGACCGTGAGAGAACGATACAGACCGGACACGTTCTCACCAGGTGAAGTGCACCACGTTACCGTTCGCTCCGAACCGCCAGACGAGCGAGCCCTCCACACTGCCGAGACGGCTGATGGACGAACACTCGAAGTCGTGGACGTTACCCCTGGCGACGTCTACCGTGTCCGAGTTGCGGCCCAAATGGGGTTCTCAGGATACGCCTATCCGCTCGCGACTGACGACGCCGACGAGTCCAGAAGACGATAACCATCGAGACAGCACTCTTTCCAGCCGACACCAATCTCCTACCCGAACAGTTCACACCGTCAGAATAGGAATTTAAGCATCCGGCGTGTGCGTCATCGATTGTCACACCGACTGCTGCACCATCCCCGAATTACCCATCCCACCCACAGCTCGCACACCCATGGCACACGACGAATCCATCCCTGCCACTCCCCACGCATCGCCACACCTTGACGACGCCCTCACCACTGACCCACTCCCCGTTCCAGTCGACATCGAACCAGCCGACCTCCCCACGCCTGACCCACCCACACCACGCACATATCTCGAAATTCGCCCCGCAGAAACGCAGCTCAATCCGACCGACGTCACCCGGGCCATGGATTTGTTGTACTCCCTATTAGAGAGTCGAACAAAGACGGGGCTTCGCCACTCACTCGCTCGTTCGACACACGTACCGCGTCTCGAGTGGTTGCTCGTCGCCGATGGCCGCCCGGATTCGAGCATTCGCTATCTCGTCGGCAGTACCGATGACGACCTGCTCTCTGACCTCGAGGGTATCCTCCGAACCTGTTTTCCCCAGTCCTACGAGTGTAACGAGGTCGAATTCCACCCGCGATACGTCGAAGACCACCTTCCCCTCGTCCCCACACCGGATGGTGAGGGCACACTGACCCCAGAGACAGCGAATGAGACGGCAAGTGAGACCACCACACGAACGGTCACGCCTACCCGACTCGCCACCCCGTACATCGCTGGCGTCGAATACGAGGGCCAGGCTACGATGCGTCAGGATTGGCAGATGCCACTCACGCCGCTCTACGAGCACGCAGATGGAGCACACGAAACGCACACGCACACGGCCACGCGACGATCGACATCGACCACTCATACACAGCCACGGATTCCATTGGCACCGCTCATCGAAACACTCAGCAATGCCGATGTTCCGACCGTCTATCAGGTCGTCTGTCAATTCCGTGGCAATGAACACACGGCTGCCAAAGGCTACTGTACAAATCTCGAGCGCGGGACCGTCACTATCGGCGATCGGATCTGGGGAGAACTCTTCCCCAGCGACCGAGACGAAGACTACAATCCACCCCAACACTACAAAGAACGACGACAGGCAATCAGAGACCGCGACGTGCGGCGAACACTCACCGTCTCGGCACGCGCGGTTGCACTCTCCCGTCACACGCCAGCGGAGGCCGACCGGGTTGCCAAACGCCTAGCAAGCACACTCGGCCATCTGAGTGGGACAGAACACACGATTACGGGCCGCGTCGGGACAGACAGTACTGGTCGGACGTTCGGTGAGACACCAGCGGGGACACAGATATACGACGACCTCTGTGCGCGCACCGTCAAGGAGGCCACCTACGAAACGGCACGGAGTGCGCTTCCCTTCACGACCAATTCGAGTACGGGACTCATCATCACCCCGGCCGAACTCCCGGGCTTTTGTCTTGTCGACGGGAGCGCACTCACACCCAGTGGCAAACGGGCACTCGCACCACGACACACCGAACGGACCGGCCTCGTCCTCCCGTCACCACAGCAGTTGGTCCGCTATGTCCCACCCGGACAGGCGATTGGCATGCCACTCACCCACGATCGCCAGCCGTCCGGCCAGCCACTGTGTATTCGGCCCGAAGATCAGCGCCGCCATCTGTTCGTCGTTGGCGACACGGGCAGTGGAAAAAGCGTGTTGCTGATGACGGCAGCACTAACCAACCTCGTTGCGACCGAGGGTCCCGATATTCTCTTCTTTCACAAAGCCGGGACGGCGACGGAGTTCCTCCAGACGTATCAGGGCACGTATGGCCACATGGACGACGAGCGGACGATTCAGTATTTCGACCTGACGGAGGTGCTACCCGCCCTCTCGTTTTTCGATATTCGACCACTGCTCGATGCGGGGATTCCACGCGAAGAAGCCCGCTCGCGGAAGGCAGGCCATTATGAAGAGATACTCGCCGGCGTCATGGGCACCGAACAGTACGATCGCGCCCCCGAATCGCGAAAGGTCATTCGCAACACGATTCGGGCGTTGTTCGACCCGATACACGGCGATGATGCATTCTCGCATGCCACGCTGTATGATGAACTTCAGGCGATCGAACGCGGCGAGACGCCGCCTCCGGTCGCCGACGGGACGCTCGCACGCTACTTTACGGGGCTCGACGAGCGGGACCGCGATATGGTCAGAAACATCATGGGTGGAGCGACGGGCCGTGTCGAGACGATTGCCACCGATGGACGACTTGCACCGCTGTTCGACCACGTTGGCAATCACAAGCAGCCAGTGAATGGCCAGAACACGGATGATGACCAGACTGATGACCAGACGGCCGAGAATCACGACCCGCATTTCGACTTCGCGGAGCTCATCAATGAAGACGCGCTTGTTGTCTTCGATTTCGGTGGGATGGAAGCCGAGGTCAAGCGGACGCTCACGCTCGTCGTGCTCTCGAATCTCTGGACGGCACTCAAAGCCCGGGCCGAGAATGGAAATTCACAGACGCCTGCGAACCCACCGCAGGTAAACTGCTATTTTGACGAAGCCGCTGATGTCGCCGATACGAAACTGATGGACACACTACTGTCACAGGGGCGGTCATTCGGGCTGTCGCTCGCGCTTGGCGTGCAATTCCCCGCACAACTCGATTCCCCTGATCCGGCCAGTAACACGTACGAAGAGGCACTCAACGAAATCGCCACCCTCGTCGTTGGCAACGTCTCACTTGCAGACGAGCTCGCAGAGGCGTTAGCCACACCCGACATGCCACCACACGCGCTCAAGCGTCGGCTTGCGGCGATGCCGAGTGGTGAGTGGCTCGTCCGGCCAGGGTCGGGCTTCGATACCCCGACGGTGCGCCCATTTCTCGCGACATCGCTTCCTGCATTGCCCGGTCATCCTGCGAGCGACCACTCCCTGTCAGACACGGACGAGCTTCTGTTCCGGGCTGCGTTCGAGCGAATTACAGCCCAGACCGCACTGGAGTCGGGGCTCAGAGTCGCGTCCATGCCGACGAGCGAGGCGGCAGGGACGAAAGATGCAGACGCGGATGGAGAGCGTGAGGATGACGACTCGGGTGCACAAGCACAAGCACAAGCACAAGCACAAGCACAAGCGCACACAGCTGTTCGAGTCGATACGCTTCTCCCGCATACCAAGCGCTTGCCGACGTCGGTGGCGTACGACGAGGAGACACATGCCCTTCGATGCATCCGCTGTGAGAATCGCTATGACCCATCGATCGAGGGCATGCGCCGAGCGATTGAGTGTTGTCACATGCTGGATGCGGTGGATCGTGATGACGTTCCGATCTGTGAGTTCAATCTCAAGCTGGCACCCGAAGAGATCGAGGCCTCGGCGTGGTCGGTGAGACAGTTATTGTTCTTGCAGGCGGTGTATAACGCCCAGCAGTTACGATATGATTCGTTAGAGTATGATCTCCTCACGGATTCGATGCTCCGCCTCCAGGAGTACGTCGGCATCGATTCCGATGAGGTGCGGGCGTTGCTCGAGACCGACTTGCTTAGACAGGATACTGACCACCCACATCGGCTATACACGGTGACGGCCGATGGCCGAACAGTGATTGGCGAAAGCTACAGACAAGGTGTCGATTATGGGCATGGACGAGGCGATCTTGAAGAATCCAGTGAGCACGTCTTTGGGGTCGAAGTGCTGCGTCAATATCTCGACCAAGAGTATGCACAGAACGTGGAATCGGCTGTTGTGGACGTTGTTCCCTACTATGAAATCGACGAACAGCGTCGCCTTGATGTTGCTGGCCTAGATGAGACTGGAACTATCGTCGTTGCTGGTGAAGCAGAACGCATCAACCACGACATTGGACGGGCCGTCCCTGATGATTTCGATAAGATGGCCGATTGCGATGTCGAGGAGGCGATCTGGGTCGTTCCCAAACAGGCTGATGGGCATAAGGTGCTTGCGGCGTTGAACGAGCCATTAGAGGGGAAACAGCGTGTTGAAAAGACGTATGCGGAGACGACACCACCCCAGCAGTTTCGGATTGATACTCCGGGGTTAACGGCGGTGTATCCGGCCGGGTGGTTGCGAGGTCGACTCTCCGACTGTGATTCGTGACAGCCTCTCACGCCTACCGTCGTGGGCTTCCCACAGACCGATTCTGCTGAGGTGGGTAGGTGCAGGTTTGCACTCCACCCGATTCATCCCCTGTCTTTCGTCGTGGGTTTCTCGCCTGCAATTCATAATCGCTATTGTGCGTTCAGACCGGTCGAACATTGATGTTACTGTCAGAGCGTCGTCCAACTGTCGTTCATAACCGGCTCTCGCCTCCGCAAGAAGGGTCGCTACCACATGATGGAGAATCAACTAGGAGGAAAACAAGGCAATTGAGAAGAAAAGTGCCTTGTCAGCAGGACGTGCCATGTGGTCGATCATCGCACTGTCGTGCGGTTTGGTTCAGCGACCGCAGACCGGGTTCCTGATTTCATAACTGGCCAAAACCACTAGACGGAACCCGATTATGAAGGTTTTATCCGGGGACGCATGATAGATTTTCACCCCCTGCGAGATCGGACCAGTATGCGCACAACCGCTGTCTCGATTGATTTCGGCTGTTTCAGCCATGTTCCCGTCCGGGTCGGCACTAGTTACTAGTTCCCTTTTACTCCTCTCACATCACACGTATTGCGGTGAGTGAGGCCGATTATGAACACCCGTCGAGGCTGTTTTGACGGTATGGAAACTCCATAATCGGTTCTCGTGTTCCGATTTCGATTATGGACGGAAGAAAACGACCCTCTCTCCGCTTTCAATAGGATTTCACCTATGGAAACGCTGCTAACCGAACAAACCACCGCTGGCGACAAAATAATTACGCCGTTCCCGTATCTGCTGTCCTCACAGCCGGTAGGCGGTCGGAACGTGTCTGCGGTGCGGTC
>NZ_JBPEHH010000087.1:0-16049 GCF_054177595.1 Haladaptatus ordinarius
GCGTGGACAAATTCACTGAACGCCCAAGAAACAGACATTGACTGGCGATTCACATCCGAAGATGCACGAATCAAACTACGCCGACTTTATCCTACAATTGATAGTTGACAATGCACTAGAACGCCATCGGGAAAACCGAACCGAAGTTCGACCGTTCGCTACGATACGACCGGTCCATCTATTCCACGTACTCGTAGGTTCGTTCGTCCATCTCCCCGCGCCCGACGAAGACGAACTCGTCTTCGGGTTCCGTGAAGTCGTCCAGTTCGACTCGCTTGTCGTGGTTGTGGCGGTCGTGAACGTTCTCGTACTCCTCGAAGGTGAGGTCGTGACGGGCGCGAATCTGGTCGTCGATGGAGAGTTGACCGATCTCCTCTCGCCATCCCTCCTGGACAGTCTCGGCGTGGATTTCCGCCTGCGCACCGCTGCCGTAGGAACCGACGAGCAGTTGTTTCCCCGTCACGTCGATGTCGTTCTCGGCGGCGTACTTGAGTGCCGAGGCGCGAGCGATGTGTACCGACCCGGTGTACCAGTTGCCGACCTCACGCGCGATGGTGAGCGTCGGGTCGATGGTGTTCGCGTACCACTCGCGGTACTGGTCGGTGGACTTCAAGTCGTCCATGTACGCCCGGATGGCCTCCTCGTAGGCCTCGCGGTCGTCGTACTCGGACTCGCGGGGCTGGCGACCAATTTCCTCGGCCAGTTCGTCTTCGACGTCGGTGGAACGAATCATGTGCCGGTAGCCGAGGAGACCCGCCTTGCGCACCATGCCGGGGAACGGCGTGTGGAAGGGGATGTACTCGTAGTCGTCGGGATGGGTGTCGCCCGCGACGCTCTCGAAGTCCTCCAGTGCCTCGCGCATCCGGGCGAGGTAGACCTGCATCGACCGTTTGCCGTCCACGCTGGGGAACTGCTGGTTGGGCTTCAGGAAGTCCGTCTCGTCGGCGCTCCCGTACCCCTGTTCCGTCGAGAGTTCCACCAGACGGGGGTCTTCGCTGATGAGCATGGCGACCGCACCGGCACCCTGTGTCGCCTCGCCGGGGTCACCGCGTGCGTAGAGCGCCGTGTCAGTGGCGATGACGAGCGCGCTTCGTCCGCGATTTCGGCCCGCTTTGATCCAGTTGTAGGCGTCGTCGAGACTCTGTGTGCCCGCGATGCAGGCGAACTTGCGCTCGCCTTTGTTCGCGTGGTGGAAGTCGCTGTCGTACACCTGTTCGAGACACCCCGCGATGTACGTCGAGACTGGCTTGGAGTTGTCGAACGCGCTCTCGGTTGCCACGTCGATGCGCCCGATGTCGTCGGGAGTCAGCCCCTCGCGCTCCATGAGCCGATAGGCCGCGTTCGCGCCCATCGTCACGATGTCCTCGTGTGCGTCCGGGAACGAACTCGCGTACAGGCCCAGGCCCTTCGTGTACTTGTCCGGGTCTTCGTCTTTGACCGGAGCGAACGTCTCCGGAAGGTCGAGTTTTAGCTTCCCAGTCCAGATTTCGATGGCATCGATACCGACGGCAGTCATTCTTGCCCCCACCTTGCATAACATGATATAAGGGTTTGTCGATGAGAGTATCGACAGTCGTCGAAGCGGTCAGTACGGCTCCCTGGCGGTGAACTCGAACGTCTTCGATGAACCGTCGGCGAAGTGAACGGTCACGACCATCTCCTTGCCGGACATGGGTTCTGCATTCCCGTTGTTCTTCTTGAACTCGTAGACGTACACCGTCGCCTCCGAACCACCAACCACCGTCGCGGGTTCGGTGAGCGTCTCCTTGGTCCCTAACTGGTAGTGGTTCGTTCCTGGGTCGTTGCAGTTCGAACAGTCCATCTCCAACCACCCGTCGTCGCTCGCGTCGACGCAGACCTCGTGTTGCCCGTCGGACCCCTCGCCGCCGTTCGTTTCGCTGACGTACTTCGCCGAGCTGTCTTTGTTCGCATCCACGGTGATGCCGGTCACAGTCACGTCCCGTTCACCGGTATTGATGAACGAGAACTGAACACCAGTCGTCTGACCGCCGTTCGCTTTCGCCACTCCACTCGCGTCGACGTACTCTACGTCCGCGGCGGAGCCACCACTCCCGCCGTTTCCGTCGCCGTTCCGATCGACTGCGACGAGCGAGAACGCGAGCGTCTCCTTTCGTTCCGCGTCGAACGGACCGTCTGCTGGCGGAGCGTCGTCGATGCTGGCCCGGACTTCGACGTCGTCGGTTCCCGAGACGGATTCGAGGTGGTAGGTGACGGTCGCTCGTCCGTCTGTGCCGGTCGTCACCTGCGCGCGGTCTGGCCGCTCGTCGTCCCATCGTCGAGTTCGTGTTCCGTCGTCGCGTTCGCATCGGCGAGCGTGAAGTTCACGGTCGCACCCGAGATGGGGTTGTTGTATCGGTCTCTCACTTCGACCGTCACCTGTCGGCGGCCGCCGACGCCGACGCTCGTCCCGTCGCCGGAGACTCTCGTGACGTAGTGTGACCCCACGCTCGTCGCTCCCGTCCCGACACTCACGTCCGCCATCCGAAGGTCGGACGTCACGGCCTGTCCGTCCCGCTCGGCCACCAGTTCCAGCACGAGGAACCCGTCCTCGGTCACGGAGATGGATGCGACGTAGCCACCGTTTTCCGCTCGCTGGTCTTCGAGTAGGCGCGTCCACTGCTCCTCGCCGAGGCCGGTCGGCACGCGAATCGTCACGTTGCCGCTCCCGTTGGACCGAACCGGAACCGACCGCGTCACCGCAGTCGAGGGACTGACGGCGTGCGGGTCGAGGCTCATCGTCCCCGTTCGAGACTGCGACAGCGACCCATCGAGGGTGACGAGGGTGATGGTCCGTCCGTTGACGAGCTGTTGGTCGGTCAGCGTCGCCTTTCCGTCGTCGGCCCGATTGTAGACGATGGAGTTCTCGTAGACGGTGTCGGGGGCGTTGTCGTACTGGTGATAGCCTGGTTTGTACGCGAGCGAGCGCGTGGCGAACGAGAGATTCGTCCGACCGCTGTCCCAGTAGTCGGCCGTCTCGGGCGCGCGTGCAGTGACGTTCTCGACGCGCACCGTTCCCAACGGGGTCGTCCGTAGCGTCCCCGACGCTGGCGGTGGATTGACGAAGAACACACGCTCCGGATACTGGCTCACGAGCGTCACGGACGACTGTTGGTCGGTGCCGGTCGCGCCCGTCCGGAGAATCGAATTTCGTGCGTCGTGTATCTGACCCTGTAATCGCTCGCTGTGATGGAACTCCACCTCCGCGTTCTGGTTCGGAACCGCGGTCGCCTGATACAGCGACATCGCCACTACGAGTGTGGCGAACAAGAGAATCGTCCCCACCTGCACCGTTACCCCACGGTCGTCCGCCCATAATATCATGAATTGAACAGAAACAGGACGAGAATAAAAACCTTCGTGCTCGCTTACTCGTCGTCTTCCTCGACCACTTCTGGGTCACTCATCGCACTCTGGAGGCTATCGAGGCCGTTTACCCACTCCGTGACGAGTCCGTACTCCAGTTCTTCGGTCACGGTCATATCGAGTTCTTCACCCGCGATGATGCGCGTTCCGCCTGCCGCGACGAGACCGAGCGCCGAATCGAGGTCTTCCGCCGCTTCGGCTTTCGACGCTTCGACGACGTACTCTTCGATGGTCGCATCTTCGGCAGGACCACGGGCCACGTACTCTTCGGAGGCGTAGAACACACAGAGGAGACTCGTCTGAACGCCGTCGATGAGCATCGCTTTCTCTTCGTCGTCGAACTCGACTTCCCCGAGCACGATTTCGCGGATGTCGGCGAGTTCGGCGAGTGCCGTCTCCTCGTCTACGTCCTCGTCGTCGTACGCGGTGACGATTTTGGCGACCGCGATGGCGACGTCGTCCTGTAGATTGAGGAGCAGGCGTGCCGAATCCTCGTCCTCGGGGTCGATGTCTTCGTCTCTAATTCTGTCCAACCAGTTTTGCCAGCGTTCTTCGGAGTAGAACTCCTCTGGGGGCGCGCTCATATCTCTCTCGTGCGTAGCACGATAAATAGGCCTTTCCTTCGGTCCCGGGCTATCTCGACAGTGTATCTGCCGTATTCAGTCCGTAGACGCGTGCTGGCGTCGAAACGTGAGCGATTCGAATCGCCTCGTCGTATCCCTGGTTTTGCATCCACTTGACGCGACGGGGTACCGTCTTCGGCCCTAACACCGCGCCGGGTCGGTCGGGGTCGTCGACGAAATCGGTCTCCATCAAGAACGGCTCGCCACGCTCGGCGGCGACTTCGAGTCGGTCTTTCTCGCTCATCACGCTCGGTGTCACGCCGGCCAGTTTCCCCCCGGCGTAGTGTTTGACGACGCGCTCCGGCGAGAGTCCCGCGTCGTCGGCCCACTCCGCAACCGCCGTGAGGTCGTCGGTCGCTTCGGTGTGCAGTTGGACGGCACAGTCCGTCGCAGCGCCGAGTTCGAGTGCACGCCGGAGGACGGCGTTCGACGCCTCCCACACGTCGTCGGGGACGTCGTAGTGGGGCCGTCCCGATTTCAGGGCGACGGCGGAATCGTCCGCGACGTACTCGCTCGCAACGTCGAGTCCGGCCTGCATCAGGTCACGCGCGTCCGCCGGTGTGTACCCGCGGTCGTCCACGAGTTTCGAGACGAGTCCGGGGTGGACGCCGAGGACGGGCCACGCTCTCCCAGGAAGAATTTTGTTCGCGCGCGCGACCACGTCGATAGTCGTCTCGAACACGGGTCGGAAGTCGTCGCCCGACTCGGCTTCGACGCCGAGCAACCACGATGGCTTGTTGACGACGAGCAAGTGCGTGCCGCCGCTCCGGGCGAAATCTTTGACCGCTTCGATGCCGCGCCCGTGCTCCGGGTCGAGGTGGAGGTGATTGTCGAGAACCGGCGTGCCGAGGTTGTCCATGTGCGACCAATCGAGCCCCGAGAAAAATAACGCCTACTCTTCGATGACGAACGCTTCGTGGGCTGCGTTCTGTAACGCGTCGGAGCGTCCGTACTCGCCGGGTGCGATAGCGACCGTTCGGACGCCGTTGCGCGCCGCCTTTTCGAGGACGGGCTTGAAATCGGTGTCTCGCGAGGCGATTGCGAGGACGTCGACCCCGTCTTCCAGTGCGAGTTCGGTCGCGTCGATGGCGAGTTTCACGTCCACGTCACCACTCGTCGTCACCACCTCGAATCCACGCGCTTCCGCGGCCTGTATCAGTCCCGGCGTGGCGTGTTCGTCCAGGTAGAGCCGCGAGACGACGAGCTGGCCGAGTTGCGTTCCTGCCGTGCGAACGTCGTCCAGGTCGACGTCGAACTCGTCACGGAGCACGTTCGGTCCATCGACGAACAGCGCGACAGTTCGGTCGACGTCGCGTTCACCGCCGAGGAGCGACCGCAAGCCGCCGGTCATACACCGGAATAAACGACACCCGGACATAGCCGTGGCGATTCGCTCGTCCGTAGTAGGTCTCCGTTCTTCGCACCGCATTTATCCGGACGCGACCGAATGGACGACGAATCGTTCCACAATTGAAAATATAAGAAATATATTAAGACACAACACAGTCGTTTTTAATTATTGGTTCGGCATTACATATTTCTCTATATCTATAGATAAAATTTAAATGTGTCCAAGTGGTTGTTTAATCCGCTGCATGGCAGACGACAACACATCGCGGTTCGACCGACGTACATTTCTGAAAGCAACTGGTGCGGCCGGTGCTGCGGCAGCACTCGGCGGCGTCACGGCTGCAACCCCCGGCCGAACCCCCGGTTCGAAAGAAGACGAGGTGCTCGTGGGTGTTTCGGCTGGACAGGGCGACATCGAGCAGAAAGTCGCCCAGCACGTACCCGACGACGCCGAAATCGTCCACAAGAACGAGAACCTGCGCTACGTCGCAGTCAAATTCAAAGGAAACGAGACGGCACGAGGGAAGTTCATCGACGCTGTCTCGAAGAAAGACGGCATCAAATACGCCGAGAAGAACGCGACGTACACGACGCAACTGACGCCGAACGACCCACAGTTCGGGAGCCAGTACGCGCCCCAGCAGGTCGGCTCCGATCAGGCGTGGGATACGACGCTCGGCTCGTCGAACGTAACCATCGCCGTGGTCGACACGGGAGCGCAGTACGACCACCCGGACCTCGCGGGCAACTACAAATCCGACCCCGGGTACGACTTCGTCGACAGCGATTCCGACCCGTATCCGGACGTTCCGCAGGACGAGTACCACGCGACGCACGTCTCGGGCTGTGCCGCAGCAGTCGTCGACAACGGCACGGGCGTTGCAGGCCAGGGTAACTCCTCGCTCATCAACGGCCGTGCACTCGACGAGAACGGCAGCGGTTCCACGTCCGACATCGCCGACGCTGTCGAATGGGCGACTGAACAGGGTGCGGACATCATCAACATGTCCCTCGGCGGCGGTGGCTACACCAGCACGATGAAAAACGCCGTCTCGTACGCACAGGACAACGGCGTCCTCACCATCTGTGCTGCTGGTAACGACGGCAGCGGTAGCGTCTCCTATCCGGCGGCCTACAGCGAGTGTATGGCTATCTCTGCGGTGGACGACAGCGAAAATCTCGCGTCGTTCTCGCAGTACGGCAGCAGCGTCGAACTCTGTGCCCCCGGTGTCAACGTGCTCTCGACGACCACCGAGACGCGCGGCTCCTACGAAGAGCTCTCGGGCACGTCGATGGCGACGCCCGTCACCTCCGGCGTGGCCGGGCTGACGCTCGCCAAGTGGAGTCTCACCAACTCCGAACTCCGCAGTCACCTCAAGAACACGGCAGAGGACATCGGTCTCTCCTCGGACGAACAGGGGAGCGGCCAGGTCGACGCCTACGCGGCGGTCACGACCGACCCGTCCGGCGGTGGTGGCGGCGGCGGTGGCGGTGATTCGACCACCACGACGGTCAGCGACTCGCTGTCGAGTTACGCCGACTACGACGACTGGACGTGGGCGTGGGAGTACAGCGACCCGTCGCAGATAGTCGTCGAACTCAGCGGGCCGAGCGACGCCGACTTCGACCTCTACATCAACGAGGGTACGACGACCAACGCGAGTCCGAGCAACTACGACTACGCTTCGAGGAGCACGGACAGTCAGGAATCGATTACCATCGACAACCCCGACACGTCGACGGACCTGCAGATAGACGTCGACTCCTACAGCGGTTCGGGAAGCTACGACCTGACCATCACCGAGTACCAGTAAGGACGAGGAATCGACCGGCTCCATTTTTCCCCGATTCGGGAACGTGACGGCGTGTTCGGCAGACGGTGGCTCCGAAAACAGCATTCGAACTACACGGCTTTATCCGTCGTCAAGACAAACCGTCGCCCATGGCCGAGACGGGAATCACAACTGGACTCATCAATCTGCTCGCCGTCTTCATCATCGCCGGCGGCGTCGGAATCTTCGTCGCCAAAGTTGGACGGTTTCCGTACACCATCGCCCTCCTGCTCGCGGGAATCGCCGTCTCGATTCTGGGAATCGACATCGACATCACACTGACACACGACCTCATCCTGCTCGTTCTCCTGCCGCCGCTCCTGTTCGAAGGGGCGGCGACGACGGACCTCGAACGCTTCCGCGAGAACATCGTCCCGATTCTAACGCTCGCCGTACCCGGACTCATCGTCTCTATCCTCGTTCTCGGGTGGCTCGGCAGCTACGCCTTCGGCTATCCCATCCTCCTCGCCTTGCTCTTTGCCGCCATGGTCTTGCCGACCGACCCCGTCTCGGTGCTGGCGCTGTTCGAAGAACTCGGCGCACCGGACCGACTGTCGGTGCTCGTCGAAGGCGAGAGTCTAATAAACGACGGCGTCGGCGTCGTCGTCTTCTCGACGCTGTTCGGACTGGTCGTCACGTCACAGGAACAGAACATCGAACTCTCGGAACTTATCACGCCGCAGGTCGTCGGCGACGCGGGGGTCGACATTGTCGCCGCCAGCCTCGGTGGACTCATCGTCGGTCTCGCCACGGGATATGCCATCTATCGCGTGATGGTCAATCTTGACGAGCACATGACCGAAATCGTGCTCACGCTTATTCTCGCGTACGGTAGCTTCCTGCTCGCCGAACACTACCTCCACGTCAGCGGTGTCATCGCCACCGTCACCGCGGGACTGTTCATCGGCAACCAGGGTGCGGAGTACGCGATGAGTCCGCAGACGAAGATATCCATCTTCAACACGTGGGAGACCGGCGCGTTCCTCGTCAACACGCTCATCTTCGTGCTCATCGGTGCGAAGACGCCCATCGCACAGATACTCGACAACTGGCAACTCATCGCCATCGCCATCGTCCTCACCCTGCTCGTCCGTGCGCTCGTCGTCTATCCCTTCACGGGCATCGTCAACCGATTCAGCAACCGAAACGTGCCGCTCTCCTACCAGCACGTGATGGTCTGGGGTGGACTCCACGCTTCGATTCCCATCGCACTGGTGCTCGGTCTCCCGAGCGACTTCCCGCGCGTGGTAGAACTTCGGGCGATGGTGTTCGGCGTCGCTGGCTTCAGTCTCGTCGTCCAGGGGTTGACGATGAACAACCTGCTCGACCGCCTCGGCGTCGTCACGCGCTCGGAGGCCGAAGAGCTCTACGAACTCCTCCTCGGGCGTGCACGGGCGGTAGACTCCGCGCTCGAAGCCGCGGAACGACTGCACAATCGAGGCGACCTTCCCGGCGGCGTGTACGAGGATTTCCACGGGGAGTACGAGCGCGAGAAAAAAGATTTGAACGAAGCAATCTCTCACATTCTCAGCGAGAACCCCGACCTGCGCCGGGAAGAACTGCTCGTCGGTGAGCGTCGCGTACTGAAACAGGAAAAGAGCGCCATCATGAGTGCGATGCGCTCGGGCGTCATCAGCGACGACGTCGGCGAGAAGTTACTGGGAGAAGTCGACCTCAAACTGAACCGCGTGGACACGGGCGAGAGCACCGTCCGCAGCGACCCCGACAGAGAGGGATACGAGGAGTTCTGGCGCACGCGCCTCGACGAGTACGGTCTCGACACGTCGGTCGGCGACGACTGACCCGAACGTTCAAATACCGAACCGGAACCACTCTGTCTCGACCGACGACGTGAACGCACCGGTCGGTCTGATGCCAATGACCTGTAAGAACTGTGGACACACGGACTCGTTCGTCTTGCTCGTCGATATCGCTGCTCGCATCTCGGAGGCGGAGAGGACGCCGCTCGACTGGTCGCTGGCCGTCCAGTGTCCGACCTGTGCGAGCACCGACGTCACTGTCGACTCGACCGATCTCCTCGCACGGGGTCAGGACTCGACGACGTGGTCGTAGAGCGCGTCGTTCGCCGGTGTCGTGGCCTCCGTCCACGTCACTAGCGTCGCCTCGACCGCCTCGGCGGCGCGCGTCAGTCGCGCTTCGAGTGGCCCGACCAGAAGCGGGCACCGACAATCGACGAGTCGTGCGTGGTGTCGAAACCACACACCCTCGGGAGGCCGTTCGGAGAGCGCCTGCTCCGTGTACTCGAGAGCGTCGTGGAGGGCAACCGTTCCGAACCGGCGTCTCGTTCGCCCGTCCGCCGTCGGTACCGACACGTACAGCGGGAGGTTCCAGGAGTCGCCAACGAACGTCGCCACCGCACCCGCGTCGAACGTCAGGATGTCTCCACTCGGACGAGTAGGTGCGGACCGACCACGAACGAGGACGCTTCCAGCATCGGCGTCGTGCAATCGCTGGACGAACTCCGGCGTCGATGTAGTCATTTGTGACTATAGAGTCGAAATAGCTAAGAATCCATAACAGTACCGATTGTGATGGGGGGATAGATGGCTTCAGAACAGATACTCGGGACGACGACCGTGACCCAGCGATGGCGAATCAGCCTCATCAAAGCCGTTCGCGAGGAGTTCGCCGAAGCAGGCGAACCAGTCGAAGAGGGCGACCGACTCGTGTTCAAAAAGCGCGACGGACAGATAGTCGTCGAACCGGCCTGAATATCGACATCGCGCGAGGAAGAAAACAAAGCATTACTTGCCTCGCTTCGACGGGACAGATATGCCCCTTCGGAAACCGCCGTTGCGCGACCGACACGACGAGCGGGGCGCGACGTTCACCGAGTTCGGTGGGTGGGACATGCCCGTCGAATTCGATTCGATAAAAGAAGAACACCAGAGCGTTCGAGAGTCCGCCGGCATCTTCGACGTCTCTCACATGGGAGAGATAGAAGTGTGCGGGCCGGACGCCGAACGACTCATGCAACGTTTGACGACAAACGACGTGACGCGACTCGGGCCGGGTGACTCCCAGTACGCGATGATAACCGACGAAGACGGCACCATCATCGACGACACCGTCGTCTACCGGCTTCCGGAAGACGACAACGCTTCGTTCCTGTTCGTCCCGAACGCCGGTCACGACGAACAGATGCACGACCGCTGGAAACGATTCCGGAACGAGTGGGAACTCGACGCGGAGATTCGGAACGCGACCGACGACTACGCGATGTTCGCGGTCCAGGGACCGGACGCCACCGACATCGTCAGGGATGCGGTCGGCGAGTCCATCACCGACCTCTCGAAGTTCGAGGCGAAATACGACACCGTCGAGGGCGTTCAGTGCTGGATTGCACGAACCGGCTACACGGGCGAGGACGGCTTCGAACTCATCTGTCCATGGAGTGACGCGGAGACCGTCTGGGACGCCTTCGAGTGTCAGCCCTGTGGTCTCGGCGCGCGCGACACGCTCCGCACCGAGATGGGATTCCTGCTGTCGGGGCAGGACTTCGACCACGAGAACGACCCGCGAAACCCCTACGAGGCACGGGTCGGCTTCACCGTGAAACTCGACACCGAATTCGTCGGGCGCGACGCGCTCGAACGAGTGAAGGAGGAGGGCGTCGAAGAGACGTTCGTCGGGATAAAACTCATCGACAGAGGCGTCCCCCGCCACGGTTACGACATCACCAACACGAAAGACACTATCATCGGAACCGTCACGAGCGGGACGATGAGTCCGACCCTCGGCGAACCCATCGGTCTGGGCTACGTCCCGACCGACTACGCCGACCCGGGGACCGTCGTCCGCGTGATGGTGCGAGGACAGTCGAAAAAAGCAAAGATTGAGAGCACACCGTTTCTGAAAGACAAACAATGAGCTTCGAAGTACCTGAAGACCGGAACTACCTTGAATCGCACGAGTGGGTCGAAGTGACCGACGGAACCGCCCGAATCGGCATCTCCGATTTCGCACAGGACGAACTGGGCGACATCGTCTTCATCGAACTTCCCGAGAAGGGAGAGGACATAGAACGGGGCGACGAGTTCGGCGTCGTCGAGAGCATCAAAGCGGTTTCCGACCTCTACTCGCCCGTTTCGGGCACTGTCACGGCGGTCAACGACGAACTGGAGAGCACTCCCGAACTCGTCAACGAAGACCCCTTCGGCGACGGTTGGATGCTCGAACTCGAACTGTCCGACGAGAGCGACCTCGACGAACTACTGTCCGCAGAGGAGTACCGCAAACAAATCGAATGAGTGGAGGCAACGCGAGCGAGGGCAGTCCGTACGCCCCTCACACGGCAGACGAGACTCGAGCGATGCTCGATGCGGTCGGAGTCGAGAGCGTCGAGGACCTCTTCGACATCCCGGAACCGGTCCGGTTCGACGGCGAGTTCGGCATCGAGAAACGATCGGAACAGGCAACCCGCCGCGAGATACGACGAACCCTCGGCAAGAACCGAACGCTGACGGAGTTTCTCGGTCGGGGTCACTACGACCACTACGTTCCGTCGCTGGTCGACCACCTCGCAGACCGGTCGGAGTTCCTGACGTCGTACACGCAGTACCAACCGGAAGTCACACAGGGGTTCTTGCAAGCCCTGTTCGAGTACCAGTCGATGCTGGTCGAGTTGACCGGTCTCGAAATCGCCAACGCCTCGATGTACGACCACGCGACGGCGCTGGCGGAGGCGGCACTGCTGGCTGCCCGCGTCCGGAAGACGAGCGGGAATCGAGTGCTCGTCCCCGACAACCTATTGGCCGAGCGAAAGAGCGTCCTCGAAAACTACACCGACGGGCCGGGACTCGTCGTCGAAGAGTACGCCACTGACGACGCGAACGCGGACGTGGCCGCACTCGAAGAGGCCATAGACGAAGACGTCGTGATGGTGTACGCCGAGAACCCGACGACCAGAGGAACCATCGAAGAGAACCTCACGGAGATCGGTGACGTCGCACACGACTCCGACGCGCTGTTCTGTCTCGGCTCCGACCCCGTCGCCCTCTCGCTGTTACAGGAACCCGCGTCGGTCGGTGCGGACGTGGTCGTGGGTGACGCAGCGACCCTCGGCCTGCCGACGAGTTACGGGATGGGCCTCGGACTGTTCGCCACGCGCGAGGAGTACGTCCGACAGGTCCCCGGCAGGTTGGTCGGCGTGAGCGAAGACGACAGCGACAATCGAGCGTTCACGCTCACGCTCCAGACGCGCGAACAGCACATCCGCCGGGAACGTGCGACGAGCAACATCTGCACGAATCAGGCGTGGGTCGCCCTGCGAACCGCGATGCACGTCGCCTATCTCGGTGCGTCCGGACTGGTGGAGTTGGCCGAAAACTGTGTCACGCAGGCCCGCGACCTCGCGGAGCGACTGGACGACATCAGCGGTGTCCAGGCCCCGGTGCACGACCGACACCACTTCCGTGAGTTCGTGGCACACACCGACCAGCCCGCACCGCCAATCGTCGCCGACCTGGAAGAGCGCGGGTTCGCCGTCCACGAGGTCGGCGAACATCAAGTGCAGGTCTGCGTAACGGACGTAAACGAGCACAAGACAGACGAACTGGTCACGATGTTCGAGGAGGTAGCACGATGATTTACACGCAAGCGAAGTGGGAACGGGAGGAAGCGGACCTCTACGAACCGCTCCTCTCGGAGAAAGACGGAACCGAAATCGCCGTCGACTCGTCGCTTCCCGACGAGTTGACCCGTGACTCCCTCGAACTGCCCGAGCTCTCGGAACCCGAACTGGCGCGCCACTACACGCGACTCAGCCAGATGAACTACGGCATCGACAGCGGTCCGTACCCCCTCGGGTCCTGTACGATGAAGTACAATCCCAAGTTCACCGAGGACGTGGCCACACTCCCCGGCGCGAGCGTCCACCCGGACCGTCCCGAGGAGTCGGTGCAGGGCACGCTCGAACTCATGCACGGTCTCCAGGACTATCTCGCTCGAATCGGCGGGATGGACGCCGTGAGTCTCCAGCCCCCTGCAGGCGCGGCGGGCGAGTTCACGGGCATCCTCGTCGCCAAAGCGTTCCACGACGCGAACGGCGAGGGCGACCAGCGCGACGAAATCATCGTCCCGGATAGCGCCCACGGTACCAACCCCGCCAGTGCGGCACTGGGCGGGTACGACGTGGTCGAACTCCCGAGCGCGGACGACGGACGCGTCGACCTTGACGCACTCGAAGCCGCCGTCGGCGAGAACACCGCGTTGTTCATGCTCACGAACCCGAACACGCTCGGGTTGTTCGAACGCGATATCGAAGAGATAGCGAACGTCGTCCACGAGGCAGGCGGTCTCCTCTACTACGACGGGGCCAACCTGAACGCCCTGCTCGGACGCGCTCGCCCCGGCGACATGGGCTTCGACATCATGCACTACAACGTCCACAAGACGTTCGCCACGCCCCACGGCGGCGGCGGCCCCGGTGCAGGCCCGGTCGGCGTGGTCGAGAAACTGGCCGAGTTCCTGCCCGCCCCGCGCGTGAAGAAGATGAACGGAACCTACGAGCGATTCGACCCCGAGCAGACCATCGGCAAGGTGCACGGGTTCGAGGGCAACTGGCTCGTGCTCGTCAAGACGTTCGCGTACATCGCTCGTCTCGGTGACGACGGGCTCTCGGACGCCAGCGCGAAGGCCGTGCTCAACGCGAACTACCTCGCATCGCAAATCGAATACGACGTTCCGTTCAGCCCGTTCCACCACGAGTTCGTCGCCAGCGCAGGCGACCAAGACGCCGCGGACGTGGCAAAACGGATGCTCGATTACGGCGTCCACCCACCGACGACGAAGTGGCCTGAAATCGTCTCGGAGGCGCTGATGACCGAACCGACCGAAATCGAGAACCGCGAGACGTTAGACCAGCTCGCAGGGGCGTTCAACGCGGTCGCCGACGAAGACGACGAGACGCTCGAAGCCGCACCCCGCCGCACGACTGCGAGGCGAATCGACCAGGCGAGTGCCGCACGCAACCTGCGACTCTCGTGGCAGTCGTTGGACGAATAACTGCTCCGCTCGCTTTCTCTCCCGCCGAACGCTTATCCGTCGCCCTGTAGAAACGGCTGGCGGGAAAATGAGACGAACGACGGACACGGGGGGCGTTTCCAGACGCACGTTTTTACGGAGCGTGACCGTCGGAGCGGCCGCGCTCTCCAGCACGACGACTGTAAACCGTGGCCGAGCATCTCGCCCACCAGTGATACCGGAGGGCGCTACTGTCGGCCTCCGGAAGGTGGCAGACGAGCCACTGACACAGCCGGTCGGGTTCGAAGCGGGAGGGGGAACCGACCGCCGGTACGTCGTCGACCAGGTCGGGCGAATCTATCGTCTCACGTCGAACGGCGTGGCAGGCGAACCGTTTCTCGACCTGCGTGAGCGACTGACGATGCAACTGGACTCCACCGACGAGCGGGGACTGCTCGGGCTCGCACTTCACCCGGAGTTTCGAACTAACCGGCGGTTTTTCGTCCGGTACAGCGCGCCGCCGCGACCGTCGACGCCGCCCAGATACGCCCACACGGCCGTCCTCTCCGAGTTCCGAGTGGACGATGACTTCCGAACTGCCGACCCGGACTCCGAGCGGACGATTCTGGAGGTGCCACAACCGCAGGCGAACCACAACGCGGGGTACCTCGCGTTCGGCCCCGACGGCTACCTCTACGTTCCGCTCGGCGACGGTGGCGGCGCAGACGACACCGGGCGCGGTCACGCGAGCGACTGGTATTCGCGCAATCGTGGCGGCAACGGACAGGACGTGACCGAGAACCTGCTGGGGAGTATCCTCCGAATCGACGTGGACGACCGGGATGGTGAAAAATCGTACGCCGTTCCGGACGAGAATCCCCTCGTCGGCACGAACGGCCGAGACGAGCTATGGGTGTGGGGCTTTCGCAATCCGTGGCGGATATCGTTCGACGACGACGACCTCTTCGTCGCGGACGTCGGCCAGTTGCGGTTCGAAGAGGTGAATCTGGTTCGAAAGGGAGGTAACTACGGGTGGAACGTCAGGGAGGGAACGCACTGCTTCGACGCGCGAAAACCGAGGCGGTCACCGAAGCGGTGTCCCGACACCGCATCCGGACGAGCACTACACGACGGAACCACGCTGACAGGGCCCATCATCGAGTATCCACATCGGAGTCGTGGCCGGTCGGTCGGACTCGCCGTCATCGGCGGACACGTGTATTGAGGTTCCGCGGTTTCCGAACTCGACGGGGCGTACGTCTTCGGCGACTGGAGTCGGTCGTTTCGCTCTCCGCGCGGGCGACTGTTCGTCGCTCGTCCACCGGCAGACGGGGACGGACCGTGGACGATTCGTGAGTTGGTCGTTAGGGGTGGCGAAAACGGGGAAATCAATCGGTTCGTTCTCTCGTTCGGCGTTGGACAGGACGGCGAACTGCACGTCCTGACGAGCCAAACCGGCAGCGTGCGCGGTAGTGGTTCCGTCTTCGAACTCGTACCACCGGATGACGGCGAGCGTCTCTCCGCGCCCGACGGGGAGACGACGACCACGGCGGTGGGAACCACGACCTCGTGACAGAAATCACGACCACGACCAGCGAGATGGAACCGACCACGACGGAATCGAGGAGAAACGACCAGTAGCGGCAAGTCCGGGGCACGCCCACCGAACCACTGGAATTTCACGTTTCCGGGATGTAGAGCGTCTACAAACGAATATCGTCGGAATCAAACGCAATCTGAGGAGTAATCGGGGACGTTCTCTCGATCAATCGCTCGCTGGTTGGAAAAGGTGCCTCGATTGGAGGACAACAGCCGAACTCACGTGCAGAACGCGAGTCCTGCGGCTTGCCGCAGGCGAGCGCGAGGAGAGTGTTTC
>NZ_JBPEHH010000088.1:0-15253 GCF_054177595.1 Haladaptatus ordinarius
AGACGAACGATTCGAGCTCGGTGCGTTCCTCGTCTGAAAGATCAACCGTATACTCCTTGTTTACCATATCCTCTCTAACAGATTGTCTCTTAACAATCTATGGTTGACGAAGCACTAGTAACCGATTCGGCGAGTGAGACGCTCGTGAGCCGTAACCGAGAGACGTGGCTGACACGACTCGCATCTCGTCAAACGTTTTATCCGTGTGTCACCCCTCCACGGTAACGACACACGACCGTCCACGAAACCAGTGCCAGATCAGAGATGACCGAAACCGAGCCAGAGACGCAGTCGGCGGACGAATCTGACGTCCCGGAACCGCCCGGGCGCGAACGCCCACGCTGACGCTTCCGCGACGAACCGCCTCGCGTGCGTACTCGACCTGATAGAGGCGGCCGTCCGGCGAGAAGATGTTCGTCCCGCGGTCGTAGGCTTGCTGGCGCTGTCCGTTCATGCTGCCACCTCCTCGCGTTCGTCGTAGCCACGGATTTCGACGCCATCGCCGGTGACGCTGGCGATTGTGACGCCGTTGCCACTCGCCGTGTCACGTTCGGTGGCGCTCTCGATGGCTCGGCCCGCAACGCGCAGGGCGGACTCGGTCGAAAGTCCCCGCTCGTACTCGCGTTCGAGAACGCCGTAGGCGAGTTGCATCCCGCTCCCGCTGGCGACGTAATCTGCTTCCATCACGCCACCGGCAGGGTCGAGGTCGTAGACGTGCGGGCCGGTCGAATCGACGCCGCCGAGCGTCGGTTGGGCGGCGCGGTACGGGCTGTTGCGGAGGAGGTTGCCGGCGAGCGTCGAGAGGGCGGATACGTCGATGGGGTCGCCCCGCCGGGTCTCGTAGAGACTCGATTCGGCCCGGAGGGTTCGGACGAACGACTGGAGGTCACCGACGCCGCCAGCGATGGTCATCGCTGAAGTCGGGTGAACTCGCTTCACTTTCTGGACGTTCTTGTTCGTGACGAACCGGCCACCACCGACGCTGGCGCGGCAGTCTGCGGCGAGCAGAACACCGTCGGCCGTCGTTAGGGCAACCGTGGTCGTTCCTGTCTTCGTTATCGACTCGGACAGGGAAGACGAGAGGAGTTGCGTTCGGAAAAGTATTAGCTAAAATATATTTTATCAGGTGTCAGGAATCGTGCCACTCGACCATCTCGTTCACGTCGCCCGAGAGCGGTTCCTCGACGAGCGTTCGAAACGCCCCGTGACCGGCGAGCGTCCGGAGGCGGGTGACGTACTCGCGCCAGTCGGCGGCGCAGTCGGTGTGGAGATGCCACGAGTAGGCGGGCCGACGGGAGTCGGGTGAACTGATGCGGACTCCATCGATTACGTTTTCGACAGTTTCGGCACACCGCGGACACGTCGCCCCGGTAGAAGCGGCCTCGTCGCCGGTTTCCTCGGTACTCATCGTGGCAATCAGACACGTCTAGAATAGTTCAGTTCTTGGGTTCATCACGCCACCCTTTACGATGCCGACGGACGGCGGTCAGGGAGCGAGTTCGCGCATAGCGTCGAGCATCGACTCTTTCTCGCGGTCGGTGACGGCGAGCGAGAAACCGTCGAGCTGAGCGAGTTTGGGGGCGTGTTCCCAGAGGCCGTCCGGGTCGATACCGTGGAGAACGACGGCGTTGGGGGTGGGGTTGACGACGCGCATGGCGACGAGGGGGGATTCCCCGCGCGTAACGTTGGTAAAGACCAGCGCACGGTTCGTACTCTGCCCGTAGAGGCGATAGAACTCCTCGCTGGAGAGGCGGGTGATGGCCTCGATGCTGTCGATGACGGTGTGGCCGGTAATCTGTTCCTGGGACCCCGGCGTGAGCTCGGTGGCGCCGATGGCGTCGTAGAACTGCGAGAGTGGAACTCCGGTCGGATACTCCCGCAGGTCGCTCACGATGTCGCTGTCGAACCCCGCAGAGAGCACGCGGGCGTACTGTCGAATACGCCCGCCGCCGCGCTGTTCGTCGAGGTCGAGCAGGGCGTCGACGGTTCGACGAACGACGCCGATACCGGGATTCTCGCGTCGTCCGCTCTCGTAGTCGGAGATGACCGACGAAGAGACGTCGAGGTGGTCTGCGAGCGCCGTCTGAGACACGTCGAAGTCGGTGCGCCACTTGCGCAGGGTCGCTCCGGGGTCGTCGCTCAGGGTGATCTCCCCCGCAATCTGCTCGGCGAGCGTCCGGCGTGTGTCCGCCATGCATTCGCGTGTGACGCTGGCACAGAAAAGCATACCGAAACCGAGTTTCGACGAGCGTCGAATCTCGGGTGTCCAGTACTACGTTTCGTTCGTAGAGTCGTCTCTGCGAGGTGATTTCGTCCGCAGAAGGTTTTGCGAGAGCCTGTTTTTGGCCCTTGTGAGGTTTTGCGAGGGAAGAGCGCTCCGATGCGGTCTTCCTGCACTCGTAGTGAGTGCGAGGGAAGGGATTTGAACCCTTGGACCTCTACAGGAGCGGATCTTGAGTCCGCCGCCGTTGGCCGAGCTTGGCTACCCTCGCACGCAATGCTAACTCCATCGTCGGTAAGTTAAAACGTTGCGAATCGAAAAACGACGCTCCGCGTTCGTCTCACCGCACCAATCAATCGTGACTGCGACAGAATCGAGGGTCGCACTCGACGAGGTGGTCGCGGCGGCCCGCGAAGCGGAAGTATTGGGGAAAGTAGGACGGTCAGCGCCTCTAATTCAGAATTCTGCAAGAGGGCTCCGTGTAGTGTGTAAGGATATTTATTACTGGGGCATTTCAGTAGCGGTATGAAGCTGGATGACACGGACCGCGCTATTTTAGAAGCACTCCAAGCGAATGCTCGAACCCCGTTCAGCGAAATCGCCCGACAGATAGATATGTCCAGTGCGACGGTACACGACCGCGTCAACCGCATGGAAGAAGCGGGCGTCATCACCGGCTACCACGCGACCATCGACCCGAAGAAAGTCTCACTCGGCATCTCCGCGTTCGTCGGCCTCCGCGTCGAACAAGGTCGCGAGAAAGACACGCTCAAGAAACTCGAATCGATAGAGGGGATTCAGGAGGTTCACCTCACGACCGGTTCGTGGGACGTGATGGCTCGCGTCTACGCGACGGACGCAGACAGCCTCCGCGAGTTGATGTTCGACACCATCGCTCAGATGGACGGATTTTCTCGTTCGCAGACCATGGTCGTCCTCGGGTCGCCCTACGAGAGTAGAGAACTGCCCCTCGGTGGGGCTGTCGAGGAATAATCAGACCGGAAACGTAAAATCCGTTCGCTCCGGTTCGTGCGATATGGATACCGTAAACGAGGGTCTCGACAACGAGCGCACGTGGGCGGGTGGCGTCCTCGTCGCTATCGTCGCGCTGGTCGGTGGCGCACTCGTCTTCCCGAAACAGGTGTACGACGGGTTCATCTGGCACTACTTCTGGGGGCCCGTCGTCGCCGACGCGAACGGAGCGTCGTGTGCCGTCCGCGAGGGCGGAACGACGAAGTTCCTGGACGACGCCGCCGCCTGTGCGGCCGCGCCGGAACCGGTCGCCGTTCCGGGGTACACGCTCGTTTCGGAGGTCGGCTACGCAGTCACGCTCATCGTCGCGCTCCTCGGCGTCGTTTTCCTCCTCCGGCGACTCGACGTCGGCCAGGAGAGGAGTCTCTTTTTCGCGCTGTTCCCGTTCATGCTGTTCGGCGGGGCGCTCCGCGTGGTCGAAGACGCGAACGACGCGCTCCGACAGATTGGAACCGAGGCGATTCCGTTCCCGTGGAACACTCTCATCATCAGTCCGATCATCTACTTCACCGTCTTCGCGATTACGCTCGCTGCACTCGTCGTAACCGTCACCCTCGACAGACGCGGTGCGGTGGCCGACTACGAGTACCCACTCGCGGGAATCGGAACGCTCGTCCTCGCGGTCACGATAGGCTACCTGTTCGTGCTGGCGACGTCGACCCAGCGAGTCGCGTTCTACCCGCTCGTGCTCGTCGTCGTCCTCGGCGGTGCGACGCTGGTGACCGCCGTCACGTGGTGGGGAATAAACCGCTACGCCCCAGAGATCAACGCCGGGACGGAGTTCATCGGGGCGGTGGTCATCTGGGGACACGCGGTAGACGGGGTGGCGAACGTCGCGGTCCTCGACTGGGCGGGCGCGCTCGGACTGGCGGGCGAGTACGGTGCGAAACATCCAGTAAACCAGGGCATCATCGACATCACGTCGTCCGTGCTTCCGGGGTCTATCACGTCGGTCGTCGGGACCGCGTGGCCGTTCTTACTCGTGAAGATCGTCGCCGCGCTCGCCGTCGTCTGGGTGTTCGACGAACAGATTTTCGAGGAGAGTCCGCGCTACGCCATCCTCTTGCTCATCGCTATCCTCGCAGTTGGACTGGGGCCGGGGACGAGAGATATGCTTCGAGCGACGTTCGGTATCTAACTGAGTCGCTCTAGCGTCGCTTCCGGAAAATATCGCTTACCGCAGTTCTGACACGCCGCCACTTCGACCGACTCGGCTTCGGCAAATCCCAGGTGTTCGGCACGGACGCGTTCTTTCGACAACGGTGACTCACAGGTCGCACACGTGAGGTCGTACTCGGTCGTCATACTATCACTACCCCGAACGTATAAGAGATATTATGCATGATTAATTATTCACCACTCTCTGAGATAGGACGCTCGGTGATATAAATCCTATGTGCCTCACTAGCACAGTCCATCACGATGATACGGCAGAATCGGAACCGACGCTCCCCGGCGGCGGCTTCTACGGATACGGGTGTGGCTCTCGGTCGAGTCGCGGTTCGAATCCGAGGTCTTCCGGCACTGTTCGGGCGCGCTCGCCGAAGAACGGTTCACCGGTAAAAAGCGGCTGTGCGGCCGGGGCGAGCACGCGAACCGCCTCGAAGCCGAGCGATTCGACGTCCCGTGTGGTGAGGCGCACGCCGTACACCTCGAACGCCTCGCCCGCACGCGAAACGACCGCTTCTAACTCCGCGGTTCCCGTCGGCACGTCGTGGCCGACGCTGGCGCTCGGAATCGTCGTCTCCGGCGAGACGAACCGACGAACTGGTTCCGGAAAGTCAGCGTAGTGGGCTATCTGTCCCCCGGCATCTGCCGCCTCCTCCGGCCCCATCAGTTTCAACTCCGTCCAGTTCTGCAGCGCCTCCGCCAGCGCAGACCGTGCCGCTGTGTCCGGGTCGAGGTCGGCACCTGACCCGAGTGCGAACTGCGGCCACTCGTCGTCCCGATGCACCGCCACCGCAACCACTGGAACGTCCACGTCCTGCGTCACGAGCAGGGCTGTCACGTCGAGCGATTCGGCCCGCGCTCGCTTACGGAGCGTCTCGAACCCGGGGTCGTCGACCGCCAGTTCCAGCGGTTCGAACGAGGAGTACCACGCGAGCATCGTCGCATCGCGTTCTATCACCTCGTACAGCCCCGACAACAGGGCCTCCGTGGTCGAGTTGCCCAGTCCCAGTCCCGTCGTTATCGACGGTTTGAACCGCTGTTCCGGCGGCGGGAAGTGGACGAACTCCGCAGGGAGATGTGCTAGCTCACCGGTCACCAGATTCCGACCGGGAACCCACGCCAGTTCCTCGTTCCCGGGGTCCGTCCATCCCGCTGGTCGGACGAACTCGGCGGGTGAGACCGTGTCGTCGACGTCGGACGGGCGAGCCACGCCGAACGACGATTCGCGGTAGATGCCCGCACAGTAGCGTTCCATCGCCTCACCGACCGCCTTCATCAACGCTTCGTCCCACTCAGCGGAGACACCGGCCGCTTTTTCCGCGGCGCGCGCGTCGCTGAACTCCGTCGTATCGCAGGTGGTGGCGAGATAGTAGGGGACTGGAAACGACGCCACCTCGCCGAGGGAGCGGACGATACCGACGCGGTCGTCCAGCGCGATTTCGGCGTGCGAGACTGCCTCGTCTAGCGAGCGCTCTGCGTGGTCGACTCCGAGCGTCCGGTCGCGCTCGTCGCCACACACTGGACATCCCGGAATCGGAAGAAGTCGTCGCTCCGCGTGCGGAATTTCTACGACGCCGCCGAGTACCGACGATTCGCCCCCGGACAGAAGCACTGCCGCCTCGCGTCCGGCGAGTGCCCCCGCGAATCGTGCGGTCGCGGCATCGACGTCCGCCACCCCACCGTCGTCCCAGTCGCTGCTTTCGTCCGCGTTCGATGCGACACGGCGACACAGACACTCGAAACACGCCGTCTCGGGTGCGAACCCGGAGATGGCAGCGTCGACGTTCGGGATGGGATGCCCGCCGACACCGCCGAGTTCGACGGCCAGCCACGCGGTTCCCGATCGATTCGCCCGTGAGAAAGAACGCGAACCCACGTCGTCGACGACGACGGCGAAATCGACGTCGGCGACCTCGTCCGGTTCGAGTTCGGTGACGGTGCTGTCTACGTCCGCGAGTGCCGCCACGACCGCATCGGCCGTCGGTCCGGTTCCGACGACGCCCAGCGTAGTGCTCATGTGCGAGACGAGACGCGCGCGTGGCAAAAGTACGACGGATGAAGTGGCGCGAGAGCTGCCGCTGGTGGGGTGGAAAAACGAAACAAATCGAGTTCAGTGGAGGATGCCCTGTGCGACGCTCGCGAGCTGGTCGGTGTCGGCGTTCTGCAGGTCGTCGTTGGCGAGTTTTAGACGCAGACGCGGACGACCGACGTCGATGGGGACCTTCTCCGTGCCAATGAGGCCCATGTCTTCGAGTTTGGTCTTCGTGCGAGAGAACGTCGCCTTGCTGGCGATACCGACGTCCTCGCCCCACTTGCTGATATCGTAGAGCAGAGCCTCGTTTTTCGCTGCGACGAGGAGACTGATGGTCACTTCGTCCAGTCCGTCGCCGTCACCGCGTGCGGTATCGAGCGATGCGAGGACGCTGTTGAAGTCGTCTTCGGCTTCCGGACTGATTTCCTCTCGAAGGGTGTCTCGGACGCGCGAAATCGGCGGCGTGCGAAGGGAGAAGTCGTTTGCATCCTCCCAGTTGGACGAATAGGTGCTGTATGCAGCGTCCACGAACTCCGCTTCGTCCGATGTCAGTCCACCGACCTGGTCACCGGCGGTGACGAGTGCGATGACGAGATCCTCGGTGACGAGAAGGGAGTTTCCGGACGTATCGTCCGTTGTGCGTAGCGAGAGGACGCCCTCGTCGATGAGGTCTGCGGTGTTGCTGGCGATGATGAAATCCTCCATCACGTTCTTCAGGATTCCCTCGTCGGCGAGCATGCGCATCTCGGGGAGGTCGCCGTCGTACTGGGTCGCGGCATCGATGAGGTCTTCGATGGCGTTCGCCGACGGGTTTACCACGAGCATCACTTCGGGCGCGTCGTCGATGACGGCCTGAAGGATCTCGTGGAGGCTTTGATTCAACAGGTTCGATTTTGTTTCCATACAGGTAGTGACGAGATTCAGGTATTTAATTTTAACGTTCGAAATCACCGGAAATCATGGATTATGAGCCGTGAACAATTAGTCAACGTTGTAATTATAATCGTCCAATTAGTATAATACCGTTCTAAGTAGGGATTACTATTCCAATAATTTTAATATCCAGAATCCCCCACCGTTCGGTTCGAATCTCCACTGAGTCTCGTGTATTTTGGTGGATACAAGCCCTGTTGTGCCGGTTGTAGTAAAAATTGTCGAGAGTAATCACGAATTACCAATTCAATTCTACGTGAACAGTCCGAAAGAATGAAGTATGAATGTGGACGATCAACATGTGTCATGCGTGGTAAAATCCGGCAGTGGCTGACAGAACATCCAAAGGCAACGAATGCGGCATTTAGTTTGATGCTCGGGTACACGTACGTGCAGGGAAGTACCATTAACCCACTCGCGGCATCAGGCGCAACTCAAGGACCGTAATCGACCTGCAGCTGCGTGAGCAACGCGTTTTCTTCCGACCAGTACAGTTCTCCATCGAAGACAACTGGCATCTCAGCTCGTTTCAGAAACGAGCACAGCTCTTCTGCGTCCAACAGGAAAGACGCGTCGTTGCCGTGGAGATGCAGTTCGTCGTTACCGGCTATGTACGGTTGATAACAACCGCCGACCATCGACACTGCGAGAGAGGTGTACGTGAGACGAAATCCGTCTCCGACCCGTTCGATTTTTCCCGAGACGGGCATATGATTGTCCGACTGCGTCAACCTGTGTGTGCCATCACCGACCACCGAGTAATCCTTGTTCATCATTATCCGACGACGAGCGAGTTGAAGGGCGTGTTGGATGTTGAAGCCGTTTATCAACAGGCGTGCGAACGAGACGCCGACTTTTGCGGCCTGTTTGTTCAGCACCTTGTTGAACGTCACTGCGCCTGCAACGCTCCCCTTCTGGACGAGTTCGAGCCCTTCGAAATACGAGCCACAGGCGTTGAGAAAGAACGTCTGCGTGTTGCTCTCTTCGATGTCCACGACCGAGAGATTGCCGTCTACACAGCGCAAGCCGCTCTCCTCACAGTGGCCGATGTAGTGAACGAAATCTTGTTGCGATTCGAACACTTCCGCGAGCTCGTCACGGGTCAGATGGTCGAGAACCGTCACGTCCATCGGCAGGTCTTCTGCACGATCGAGGTAGATGTCGACCGCGCTCTCGTGTTCGTCACCCATCTCGTCGTCGTTGAGGATAAGCATCACCTCGATTTCCTCGCTGTCCCTGTCCAGATAGTTGAACTGATGTTCATACGCGCTCGGTTCGACTTTGAACACGTCGATAGGGACGCCATCCGCGAGCCACCCGTGGATGGTTCCGCGATGCAGTTGCGGCTTGATTCTGTCAACTGATTTGACGTTTTCGGCGCTCCCCACTCGATACGAGTGGCCGACGGAAACAGTAGACGGCGTAGACTTCGTGGGGCGCGGTGAGTCACGATAGAAGTCGCCCAGCGACGCGTCTAACAGTTCGTTCCGATTGAGGTTTGACGACTCTGGGAGGTAGATGAGACTGAGATTGGAAAGCAAATACGGTAGCGTCGGGATGTTCTCGACGCTCGGTTCGACATACATCGACAGGTGCCAATCGGGAAGGTCGTCGTCGATGCGTTCGAACTCCGCGATGTCGTACGTGACCAACTGTTCGGCGGGTGTCGAATCGTAGACGGTTTTCGCGTCGATGTCGATCTCGTCGAGAAGCGGCATTTCCGCGAGTTTCCAGTTGTATGGGCCAGCGTTTCGAACGAGACAGTCGAGAAAGAACACTCGCCGAAGCAGTTCTGCGACTTCGTGTTGATACTTCGGGAGGGCGCTGAACTGGTACGTGAAGTTGACCGATGGAGCGCGAAGAGCGGGCGCATCGCGTTGTTCGACTCGCACCTCTGCCTGTAAGTAGTACGCCAGCGGTGCCGTAACGAACAGCGTGGCGAAATCGTCGGGGACACGGAGCGTGATGCCGGTGGTGTTCGTTTCCTCTCGAACCTGGTCCGGAACGTTCACCTCCTCACCCAGTTCGAATCGTGGCGGGTGGCCGCGGAGCGTCGGAAACGACCGGTCGGGACCCGAGGTTTTGTGCGACGACGACGCGTACGTGAGTGCAGTCGCCAACCCTTCCGTCGTCGGCGGAATGGTTATTGTGTCGACGGGAACCTCGTGATGGCTTCGAAACCCGAACGTTATCGGGATTTTCCCGTAGAAAGAGATGATTAACTCGTCGAAATCTGATGTTTTCCTGATAGTTGCGGAACCGGAAAACCGGAGGTAGGTCTTGATGTTTCCGTGGATGTTCGCGAGATACTCTCCGTCGGGAAGTGTCAGTATCTCCGTCTCGCTCCCGTGATGGTAGCGTTCACCCGTTTCTACTTCGGTGATGCTCACGAGATTCGGAGGAAACTGGAGTCTCGATGCGTAACCGGAAACGGTCTCGTCGATGGGCCTGTCGATAGTTCGTTCGTCGCCACCCCCTTCCCAGTCGTGTGCACCGATACTAATCTCGGTCTTCGCGCGGTCTAACGCACGAATACCGGTATCGGTTTCCTCCCACTCTATCATGCAGGTAATAGAAGCATTATCTCACTGTTAGTTTAAATTTCTGTCGGGGTCGCGAAGCGTGCCCCCCGAAAGGTAAACTTATACGGTGTGGTGACCGGGTTTTGCACATGGAGTACGACCACGTCCGGGCTGTCGATCCGGAAGTCGCCGACGCGCTCGAAGCCGAAGTCGAACGCGAACGTGACACGCTGGAGATGATCGCCAGCGAAAACTTCGTCAGCGAGGCAGTGCTCGAAGCGCAGGGGAGTACCTTGACGAACAAGTACGCCGAAGGCTATCCCGGCGAACGCTACTACGGTGGATGCGAGCACATCGATACGGTCGAATCGCTCGCCATCGAGCGCGCGAAAGAACTGTGGGGGGCAGAGCACGTCAACGTCCAGCCACACAGCGGGTCGCAGGCGAACATGGGCGTCTACCTCGCCGCGCTCGAACCGGGTGATAAGATTCTCTCGCTCGACCTGACCCACGGCGGCCACCTGAGTCACGGCCACCACGTCAACTTCGCCGGAAAACTGTACGAGGTCGAACAGTACAAGGTCGACCCCGAAACGGGGTATCTGGACTACGACGCGCTCTACGACCACGCCGTCGAGTTCGAACCGGACATCATCGTCTCCGGCTACTCCGCCTACCCCCGGCAGGTCGAGTGGGAGCGGATTCAGGAGGCCGCAGACGCCGTCGACGCCTACCACCTCGCGGACATCGCCCACATTACGGGGCTCGTCGCGGCGGGCGAACATCCCTCGCCGGTCGGCGTCGCGGACTTCGTCACGGGTTCTACCCACAAGACGATTCGCTCGGGTCGCGGCGGCATCATCATGTGCGACGAAGAACACGCCGACGCCGTCGACTCCGCCGTCATCCCCGGTATGCAGGGCGGCCCGCTCATGCACAACATCGCCGGCAAGGCCGTCGGTTTCAAGGAAGCACTCGACCCGGCGTTCGACGAGTACGCCGCCCGCACCGTGGAGAACGCGGAAGTCCTGGGTGAGACGCTTCAGGATCACGGCTTCAGTCTCGTCTCGGGCGGGACGGACACCCACCTCGTCCTGGTGGACCTGCGAGAATCGCACGAAGACGTGACCGGCAAGGACGCCGAAAAAGCCCTCGAAGAGGTCGGCATCGTTCTCAATGCGAACACCGTTCCGGGCGAGACGCGCTCGCCGTTCGTCACCAGCGGTATCCGCGCGGGGACCCCCGCGCTCACGACCCGCGGCTTCGACACGGAGGATATCACGGTCGTCGGCGACCTCATCGCGCGTACGGTGAATCACGTAGACGACGAAGACGTGAAAGCCGAAGTGGCAGAGCGGGTGAAGAACCTCTGCGATGCGAATCCGCTGTACGAGTAGCGTTCAAGACCTCAGTTTTTCCCGTGACATGATAGACGTAACTGATCGCACCTAGAGTTCGAACTATGTCGGAGCAACTAGCCGGTTTCGCGAACGCAGACGTCGTCTTCGCCGACGGCCGAACGCTCACCGACGTCCGTGTCGCCATCTATCCGGGATGGATACGAATCCAGACCGAAATCGCGAATCAGTTCCATCCACGCGAGCAGATAGACCGGATTCGGTCGAGTCGGAGGAACGAGTAGACTCCTCGGAAATATGCACATATATGATTAGAATTGGCTCATCGGTTCTCGAAATGAGCACGAACCCGAATGTTGAAGGGGCTTCGTCGCCCACGTTTCGCCAATGGTAGACATCATCGACGGGAAGGCGGTCGCCGAGCAGATTCGAACCGACCTCAGAGCGAGCATCGAGACGTTGAAAGCCGAGGGCGTGACACCCGGCCTCGCTACGGTGCTCATGAGCGGCGACCCCGCGAGCGAGACCTACGTCTCGATGAAACAGCGCGACTGCGAGGAGGTCGGAATCGACGGAATCCACGTCGAAATCGAACCCGACGCACCGGCCTCGGAGCTATACGACACCATCGACGAGTTAAACGACGACCCCGACGTTCACGGAATGCTCGTCCAGATGCCCGTCCCAGACCACGTGGATTCCCGGCGTGTCATCCGGGCTATCGACCCGATGAAGGACGTCGACGGGTTTCACCCGGAGAACGTCGGGATGCTCGTCGCAGGTCACCCCCGATTCAAACCCTGCACACCCCACGGCGTCCAGAAACTCCTCGATTCGGCGGGCGTCGACCCGGAAGGGAAAGACGTGGTCATCGTCGGTCGGTCGAACATCGTCGGCAAACCCCTCGCAAATCTCCTCATCCAGAAAGCGGAGGGTGGTAACGCGACTGTGACGGTCTGTCACTCTCGGACGAACGACCTCGCGGAGAAGACCCGTGCGGCGGACGTCGTCGTCGCGGCCTGTGGCGTTCCCGAACTCGTCGACGGGTCGATGCTCTCCGATGGCGTGACCGTCATCGACGTCGGCGTCAATCGCGTCGAGGCCGACACAGAGAAGGGCTACGAACTCGTCGGAGACGTGGAGTTCGAGAGCGCGAAAAAGAAAGCGAGAGCGATCACGCCGGTTCCCGGCGGTGTCGGCCCGATGACCCGCGCGATGTTGCTCTACAACACGGTGAAAGCCGCCGGTCAGCGAGCGGAAATCGACGTCGAACTCCCGTAACCAGAACCCTATTCGAGTCGCCCGAGGCGGTCGCGCGCGCTCACGAGGGTGTCCTCGTCGTTCTCTCCGAGATACCGTGCGAGGTCGCGTGCCGCCGACACGAGCGCGTCCGCGGCGTCGACGTCGAGTCCTCCTTCGAGCGCCCGGGCGCGACGAACGTGCTCGCCGAGTGTTTCGAGCGTGTTCCGGCCCTCTCGGTCGCCGTCTTGTTCTTTGAACCACTTGCCCATCTCTCGGTGATAGTCGTACAGTGCCTCCGAGTAGGCGAGGCCCCGAACGTCGTGCATCGACTCGGGGACGTCTGCGGTGGCGGGGCGTTCTCCCTCGTCGGCACCGCGGAGGAGCGAGAGGAAGTAGATCTCCTCGTCGTCGGTCACGTCGAACGCGCGTCCCACCACGTCCGCGACGTGTCGGAGTTCCTGTGCCGCGAGGTAGGTGTCGTCCAGCGGGCGGAGGTCGCCACCGCTGATGAACCCGCGCTTTCTGACGTACTCCCGTGCTGCATCTTCCGCGAGGTCGGCGGTCTCTTGGAGGGGCACGTCGTCTACCGCCTCGCGTACTTCGGCCAACTCGAGCGTCGCGGCACCGTCGGTGTGCTGGACGCGACTCGCTTCGAGGCCCACGCTTCGCACGCTGTCACACTCCGGGCAGGTGACGCTCCCCGTCTCGTAGTACGACCACTGGGTCCCGCAGTCCTGACACTCGCGGGTTCCGCGGACTTTCATGTTCCCCCCTTGGAGTGCCCGAGTGAAAACTCTCACGCGAACGCGAAAACGACCGGACGCCGGGAAACGAACGTCCCGGCGACGTCGTGCAGGAACAGGTTTATGAGGGATGTCCAACAAGTGACGTGTATGTCGTCACCCGATTCGACATCGACGGCGGAGGATAGAGTAAGTCGCCCCGAGGCGACTGGTCGAGAAATCCTCGACCACGTGTAGTCCGACCCATTCTGACGGTGCGCTCGTTCCTGAGGAGACGCGAGTCTCGGTTTCGAGTACGGACGACGGCGTGTCGGTGACCGTTCTCGGCGAAACCCACGAACTCTCGAGGCGCGAGGCCGACCACCTGCGTGGTGCTCTCGGGCGGGCGCTGACCGAACGCCGGGAGTTCGTCAACACGGTCGGCGAACACCGCGAGGACGGAAGCTACGTCGTCTCTCGCAGAGGTGTGGACTCGGCCGGTCACCGAAAAGTGTTCGAGGAGTTCGACTCACTGACTCGACTGTACGACCGACTTCCAACGGAGTTCACCGTAGACGACGTGGGCGAACGTGGTCTCACCGGCGGGCGGCGACACATGCTCGTCCACCACTTCGTTGAACACCCCGACTTCGACACCGAACTGGTCTCGCGCCAGCCACTCACGGCACGAAAGGAGGCCGAACGAACGCGGTGAACGCCTCGTGAGGGTGGACGATGCCGAGAAGGGAGAGCGGAGACGGGGTGAACGCTTTTCGGGGTGGCCTGCTTCGTCTCGCGTATGCCACGACCATCGACGTTCTCCATCGTCGCACGAGACTCCGAACAGGACGCCGTGGGCGTCGCCGTCCAGTCGAAGTTCGTCAGCGTCGGCTCCGTCGTTCCGTTCGCCAGCGCAGATGCAGGCGCAATCGCCACACAGAGTTTCGCCAACGTCGCCTACGGGCCGGACGGTCTCGACCTGCTTCGGGCGGGCAACTCCGCCGAGGAAGTCCTCAAAGAACTCACCGGTGCAGACCCGGAGTTCGAGTCGCGCCAGGTCGGAATCGTGGGACAGGACGGTTCCGTCGCTGCGTTCACCGGAAACGAGTGTTTCGACCACGCGAGTGATATCCAGGGCGACCACTACACTGTCCAGGGCAACATCCTGGAGAACCGCGAGACGCTCGAAGTGATGGCCAAGACGTTCGAGGAGACCGACGGTGATCTACCGGAGCGACTCATCGCCGCGCTCCACGCGGGCAACGAGGTGGGCGGCGACAAACGCGGCGAACAGAGCGCGGCATTGTACGTCGTCAAACCCGAAGGGGGGTACGACGGACGCAACGACCGCTGGGTGGACGTGCGCGTGGACGACCACGAAGCGCCCATCGACGAACTGGAGCGCGTGTTCAAAATCTACGACGTGACGTTGTTAGAGCGGGCCGAACCCGACGAGACGATGGAGCTGTCGGGAGAGACCGCGAAAGCAGTCGCCACGACGCTCGCCGAACTCGGCTTCTTCGAGGGGACGCCGTCGGAGCAGTTCGGCGAGGACGAGCGCGACGCGCTCGAAGATTTCCGGGGGATGAACAACTTCGAGAACCACTCGCTCTCCGTGCTGGAGGACGCTCTTGCGCGTGGGTGGGACGACGCCGACGACGCTGGCGAGCGAACGAACGAAGAGAAGATGGTCGACGCCATCTGGCACGGACTGTCACGACTCGATCGACGATAGCGTCGGTAGCTGCGTGCTTTCGAGGAGCCCACCAGTAGTCAGCCGGTTTTCACGAACGCGTCGCGCGATGAGTTTCTTCCGCTGGTGTGAAGCGACGGCTAAAGAGATGATTCTGTCGTCGTCAGGTGTTTCGAGAGCGGTTTACGGCCGGTTCGACGTCGTCAGAACGCTCATCTGTAGCGGTGAATACTTTCTCATGACTGGAGTTCGTAGCCTTCCCCAGCATGGTCAGCAGAGAGAGTGTCAACGAGGTCTTTCTGCCTGACAAAGAGGACTGTTTAGAGTA
>NZ_JBPEHH010000089.1:0-15059 GCF_054177595.1 Haladaptatus ordinarius
AGCGAAGTCAGCAGCGATGTAATTGCATCCGGGGAGAGTCTCATACAACCTCCCCTTCGCTCTACGAGTTCAGGTAGCCGTCGGCTTGCGATTTAGCCTCTTAACCGAATACGAATGGTACGCCGACAGTAGGGTCGTACCCTCCGATGGCGATTCGGTCGTCCAGAAGCGCCATCCCGAAGGGGAGGCCGTCGTGAGCGTAGACGGAGAGGTTGTCCAACTCCGCCGTGTCGAGTGATTCCTGTCGATAGGCCTCCCCGAAGTGCTGGAGAATTTCGATGGGGTAGACGAGTTCGGCTTCCATTCCATCCACGATGGCCTCGTAGCCGGCTTCGACGAACAGCAGTGCGGCAGCGGTCGAGTCGAAGCCGCGAACCGACGACGACTCGCGTAGGAGACGGGCGAACCGCTCGACCGGTTTGTATCTCCCCCCGACCGTCGGGAGCGTGATGGTCGCGTCGGCGAACAGTTTCGGTTCGACGTCGACGTCCGCACGCGTGAGCGTCTCGTAGAGCGGTTCCAGTCGATGAGCATCGGCTACGTTCGAGCGATACGAGCGAACGTAGTCGCCGATTCGCGCTCCCAGTGGCGTCAGCGTGTATCCCGCGTCCGTTCGCTCGACGAGGTGCTTTTCCTGAAAAGAGGCGAGAAGGCGGTGAACGGTCGCCTTCGAGACGTCCAACTCGGCGACGAAGTCAGATTTGGAAAGCGGCCGGTCGGCAAGAGCGCCGAACACGTCACATCGTCTGACCAGTTCGACGAGCGTTTCGTCGGTCAGTTCATCGAGGGGATTCACGGGGCTCGTTCACATACATCGAAATGTCCGGTATTAAAGGATTCGTGCGTCGGCAATGTGGCGGTCGGAAGCGTCGAGACGGCGACGAGTGCCGGAAATTCCGCGGGAATGGCCGGGTCGCTCACCGACCCGCGGGTCACCTCGCCGTTAGACGAAAGGGGAAACCAGTGTCTCACGAACGGAATCGGTGACCGAAGCGAGCGTCGGGTCGGACGAGAAGACTTCGTCTCCGAGAGAATCGTCTCGCTCGTCGTTTTTCTCTTTCCCTCGTTTCTTTTTCTCCTCGCTCTTTCCTCGTTCTTCGTCGTCTCTCAGCCCTTTCTTCTCGACGGACTTTCCGTTGGGTAGTTGGTGTCGTTTGTCGTTTTGCTGACCACTACCGTCGACCCGAACGATTTCGACGCCCGAAACCATCGGGTCTTCTTCCTCGTGGAGGAAGCGGACGTTGACGATGCCATCGTCGACGGTGACGGTGTACGATTTCACCGTTCCTCGGTCGTGGCCCAGTTCGGCGTACATGTCGTAATCGTCCAGCACACGGTCGCCCTCGACTTCGATGCCGAACGTTCGGGGGCCGTTCTCCTCGTAGTCGTTCCACCCGGAGTCGTCGAAGTACGTCTCGGCGAGGTACACTCTCACTTCGTACGTTCCCGACTCGACGGGGAATCGGTACTCCATCTCCGTGTCGTCGATCGGAGTTCCCTCATTATCGGCGTCGTATCGTCGGGTCTGGAAGACCTCCTCGGGCGTTCCCGCCGGGACCGCGTCGGTCATCGTAATCGGGTCGTCCGTGCCGTTCGCGTGACTCCCACTCGTCCGTGCGTTCCCGAACTGCGACGGGTTGGCTTCGGTGTCACGTGACCAGGCGGGCCCGTTCGGCATCGGGAGTTTCGGCCCACCGACGTTGACGCGATAGAGGACGGTTTCGCGTGACTGTGACGTCGTCGATTTCGTCGTCTGGTCAGAGTTGGAAGTCGTAGACGAGTCCGATTTTTCGTCATCACTTTCTGAAGTCGATTCTTTCGACTGCGTCGCCGACGTGCTGGTTTGCACCGACTCCGTCGTGGCCGTCGAAACCGTAGTTCCGTTGTCCACACCACCCGTCGCGGGGCCGATGATTCCACTCGGTATGCCCCCGAGGACGACCATTCCGGCGACGAAAAACACGATGCCGCCACCGATGAGTACTCCCTGGACGAATCCACCAGACCCAGCAGACGATGTTCCCGACATCGCTAGGGACCCCGCACGTACAACATTTCTTCTCGAGAGTCGACGACCCATGGAGTTAATTATATACTGATTAAACTGCAGCCGGTCGAAGAATGACGGTACGAAACCGGCGTCGAAATTTAACCCGTGCACACATTCCAGGCGATTGCTACGTCGAATCGAAGAGGTGAAACCAGCGACGTGGTAAGAAACGAGCGACCCTACCTCACCGAATCGTGACGTCCGTGGAAGGTAATCCTTTTCGTCCCCCCGGACCGACGTGCGGATATGGACTGGCCTCACGATCCGGATGGCGAGGACGGAAGCGAGGGCGGACGAAAGTACGGTCTCGCAGTCCTCGCGAAGAAACTGGACGAAGACGAGGACTTCCCGCTCACACGCGACGAGTTCGTCTCCGAACACGGCGACGAACCGATTCGCATCAACCACGAGAAAGTCGTCAGCGTCAGCGACATCTTCGAACACGTCGAAGTGGAGGAGTTCGAGACCATTATCGAGTTTCATCGCGCAGTAGGTGCAGCGATGCGTTCGGGCGGTTTCTGGGATTACCACCCTGTGGGTGAGAATCCGGAACGAAAGCGGGCGTAACTACTCTCGATTTTCGGTCGAACGCCATCGGTCGCCGCTACCGTTGGGCGTCGCGGTGGGTCGGTCGTTCCGTTCACCTCGCGCGAACCGCAGCGTCTCTTCTCTCTCCAACGCTGGATGCGCTCGAATCTCGGCCCGAACTTTCTCTTCGAGGAGGTCGACCGCGACCCGATTTGCACCTTCGGGGATGATGAGGTCGGCGTGCTTTTTCGTCGGTTCGACGAACTGCTCGTGCATCGGCTTCACCGTCGAGAGATACTGGTCGATGACGCCTTCGAGACCCCGGCCGCGGTTCACGACGTCGCGCTCGATTCGGCGGAGGATTCGCACGTCGGCGTCCGTCTCGACGTACACCTGCAAGTCGAGCATCTCGTTGACGTCGGAATCGTAAAGGGCGAAGATTCCTTCGAGAACGACGACGTCCGTCGGTTCGACGAGCACGGTCTCGTCTTTGCGATTGTGAATCGAGAAATCGTACTGAGGCATCTCGATGGCCTGGCCAGAGAGCAAGGTGTCGAGGTGGTCGCGGAGGAGTTCCCACTCGAACGCCGACGGATGGTCGTAGTTGACGTCAGTTCGTTCCTCGAAATCGAGGTGTGAGAGGTCTTTGTAGTAGTTGTCTATCGGAATGCGCGTGACGGAGTCGCTCACGTCTTCGGCCACTTCGCGGGCGACCGTCGTCTTCCCTGCACCGGTTCCCCCGGCGATTCCGATGACGAACGACGGGATGGTCATTGTCGGGTCACTCTCGGGCAGTCGCTTCAATCTCTCGGAACCACTCCGTCGACGTTCGGTCTCGACGGCGACGCGGGTTCTCGCCACCAGTCATCTCATTTCTGAGATGAAAATCACGAGTAGGGTAACTTATACGCCAGTACGTCGAACGCTCGCCCAACAGTGACGAACGCGCAAATCACGTTGGTTCAAATCGACAACTACGGACCGTGGACCGTGACGCCGGAGCCTCGCCGAGAAGTAGACCTTCAGACGCTGCAATCGCGGCTATACGCCGACCTCTCGCAACTCGTCGGCAACCGCGAGGGGTATGTCTTCTTCACGCGATTCGACAACATGATCGCGGTCACGAACGGCCTCTCGATAGACGACCACGCACTCGTACAGGAATCGGTCGGAAACCGCTATCCAGTGACCGTCAGTTTGAGCGTCGCCACGGGAACGAGTCCGGTACAGGCGTTAGACGACGCAACCGCGCAGTTACAGGACGCCGGGAGCGCACAGGACCACGCACGCCGAGGTATTCTCCGCGGCAGAACTATCGACGAGGAGTTCAGGACGGACGACGACGTTCAGATTGCACACTTCGACGTGAACGACATGACCGGCAACTACACCGACGAGGAGAACGCCTTCGACTCGTTCATCCACATCGAGCAGGGGTACGCGGAACTGATGCGGTACATGCGCGAAGCCCACGACTCGCTTTCGTTTTTCGTCGGTGGGGACAACGTCATCGCGGTCTGTCCGGAGTTAGACGAAGCGGCGTACGAAGACGCGATTCACCACGTCGAAGAGACGGTGGAAGTCGAGTTGAAAGTCGGCGTCGGTCGTGGCCGTGTCGCACAGGACGCGGGGATGGCGGCGAAACACGCGCTGGAAACCTGTCGGGCGACGGGGAGTAGAATCGAGTTCCAGTAGCCGACTAGCTACATTAGACGGATGCAGGAATAAAGGTGCCGGGGATACTTTTTAGACCGGTTGTGTCAAACGGTCACATATGGACGCTGAAGTCACGGTTCGGGATATGATGACCCGGGAATACGTGGGGGTTAGTGAATCTGATTCGGTGCTCGGCGCGGTCCAACTCATGCGCTCGGAGGGAGTGGGAAGCGTCGTCGTTCTCCGGGGCAACGACCCCGTCGGCATTATGACCGAATCGGACGTACTCGACCTGGTCGCGGACGAGGGAGACCCGGCGGAGACGGTTGTCTCGGAGGTGATGACGAGTCCCGTCGTCTCCATGAACGCCGACCGCAGTCTCGCGGACGCCGCGGGGACGATGGCTCGACAGGACATCCGGCGAATCATCGTCACTCGCGACGGCGAATTGGCTGGCGTACTCACCGAGCGTGACGTCATCTCGGCTTCCGCATCGCCGTCGAGCATCGTGCCGAACCGAGAACACGAACTCGACGAAACGGAACTGGAGGGTACGTTAGAGGCGAACGGCGGCGATACCGAATACTCGGGACAGAGCATCTGCGAGGTGTGTGGTACGCTCACCCGTGACCTCACGAACGTCAACGGGCAACTCGTTTGTACTGACTGTCGGGAATATTAGTTAGACGTACTACATATTTTGGATATAGGGTTGAGACAGCCGAATACCGAAGCAGTCGAAAGGTAGATTTATAGTCACGCGGCCGATATCCATCCCTGTCCATGGGATATGATATCGACCGACGCGAAGTGCTGAAAGGACTCGGTGCGACCGGAATGGCCGGTCTCGCTGGCTGTATCAGCGGTGGCGGTGGCGGCGGAGGCGAAGACGGCGGCAATGGCCCGGACGTCATCAACGTCATCGGCTACCCACAGAGCGGCATCCAGCTGTTCCGCGATTATTACAAAAATACCGATGCAGGTCAAGAGATCATCGTACCCGACGGCCTTCTCGACGGCAACCTGCCGAAGGAAATCGGTAACGACATGAAAAACGTCACCGGGACTGCCCCAGCAGCCTCCGGCCCGAACAAGAAAGCGTTCACGGACCTGTTCAAAGACGAGTACGGCAAAGCACCCGGCGTGTTCACGTCACACTCCTATGACTCCGTTGCCATCCTCATCCTCGCCAACGCGGCGGCGGGTGCCAACGACGGGACGAAGATACGCGACCAGATGCGCCGTGTCGCCAACCCCGGCGGCCAGAAATACGGCCCGGAGAACTTCGTCGAGGCAGTCAAGGCCGCCGTTCGCGGTGAAGACATCAACTATCAGGGCGCGTCGAGCGTCGTCGACTTCAACGAGAAAGGTGACCCCGCGTCCGCGGCCTACGACGTGTGGAAGTTCGATACAAGCAAAGAAGGCGGGTACAAGACTGTCGACACCATCGACTTCGAGGGAAGTGCAGGTGGTGACATGGCGGATAGTTCACCCGGCGGGAAAAACCGCACCATCAGGGTCGGCATCCTGCTTCCGGAGACAGGAGACCTCGGTTCCACCGGAAAGCCAATGATTCAGGCGTCCAGACTGCCGGTCAAGCAGGTGAACGACGCCGGAATCAATGTCTCAGTGAAAGCACAAGTGGAAGACACGCAGACCGCGAAGTCAGCGTCGCTGTCCGGAGCGAATGCGCTCGTCAACGCGGGGTATCCCGCCATCAGTGGTCCAGCGTCCTCGGGGAACAACATCCCCGTCAGTAAGCAGGTGTATAGCAAACAGAGCGTCGTCGGCTGTTCGCCGTCGAGCACGGCACTCACCGTCACGAACCTGCAAGACAAGGACTTCGTCTTCCGAACCGCACCCAGCGACCTGCTCCAGGGCCAGGTGATGGCACAGGTCGCGGCCAAGCGACTCAAGGGGAAGACGGCGTCCACCCTCTACGTGAACAATAGCTACGGACAACAGTTGTCCAACAAGTTCGCCAGCAGCTTCAAGAACGACCAAGGCGGCAAGATACTGAACAAGGTCTCGTTCAACAAAGGAGAAAGTTCGTACACGTCGGTCATCAAGAAGGCGACAGGTTCGAAGTAAGGACCACTCTCACGTTCTGTGTTTTCTGCCCAACGAGAGAACGACCAGTTCCCATCGATAGCGAACCGGTCACTGCTGTCGACGGACGGTTCCGTCGACCGATAGAACGCCAACGATACCGGGCAGTATCTCACATTGTACGAGCCGTAATCGTTGCAGGAGTCGCCGTGATTCTGTAAAAACCAACACTTCAGAAACGCCAACTGTTCGGTCACCTGTTGTATCACTGCTTCGGTGCTGAATCGACGCAGGTTCATAACGATAGTTTAAAATAGACTTTTCTCCCAGAACGGCGACGGTTCCCACGGATATGAGTCCAAAAATCGACCGTCGTGACTACCTTCGTGGAGTGGGGGCAGCGACGACAGTGGGGCTGATGGGGAACCTCCAACAGAACGGGGGACCGGACATGCTCACGGTCATCGGCTACCCACAGAGTGGTATCCAGTTGTTCCGTGACCTCTACGCGATGAACGCGAACGTCGACGTCCTCGTTCCGGACGGGTTACAGGACCCCACCCTCCCACAACAGGTAGGCAACAACATGCAGAACGTCACCGGGACGGCCCCGGCCGCTGCCGGGCCGAACCAGGAGGCGTTCACTCAACTGTTCAGAGACCAGTACAATCAACCGCCGGGCGTGTTTACCGCACAGTCGTACGACTCGGTCGCCATCCTGATTCTTGCCAACGCCGCTGCGGGTGAGAACAGCGGGCCTGCCGTCAAAGAGCAGATGCGCCGAATCGCTAACCCGGCCGGGCAGGATTTCGGCCCGGAGAACTTCGTCGAGGCAGTTCGTGCCGCGGCGAACGGCGACGACGTCAACTATCAGGGTGCGTCGAGCACGACCAACTTCGACCAGAACGGTGACCCCGCGTCCGCGGCGTACAACGTGTGGCAGTTCGATCCGCAGACCGACGCGGGCATCAATACCGTGAACACGCGGCAGTTCTCGACCGGACAGGCGGGCGGCCCGAGTGCGAACAACGCACCGGGTGGCATGGGCCGAACCATCAGGGTCGGCATCCTGCTCCCGGAGACCGGCGACCTCGGTTCCGTCGGGGGGCCGATGATACAGGCGTCCAGACTGCCGATCCAGCAGGTAAACGATGCGGATATCGACCTGCAGGTCGAAACGCAGGTCGAAGACACCCAGACCGAGCGACAACCGTCGCTGTCCGGTGCGAACGCGCTGGTCAACGCAGGGTTCCCCGCCATCTCGGGGCCGGCGTCCTCGGGGAACAACATCCCCGTCTCGACCGAGGTCTACATCCCGAACGAAATCGTCGGCTGTTCGCCGTCGAGTACGGCGATTACGGTCACGAACCTGCAGGACAACGACTTTGTCTTCCGAACCGCACCCAGCGACATCCTGCAAGGGGGCGTAATGGCGCAGGTCGCCGCCGAGCGAATCGGTGCACAGTCCGCCTCGACGCTGTTCGTGAACAACGACTATGGCCAGCAACTGTCGGACCAGTTCACGCAGGACTTCCGGGACAACCACAATGGCGAGGTCATCAACCAGGTCGCGTTCAACATCGGCGAGTCGTCGTACACCTCGGTCCTCAACCAGGCGCTGAGCGCATAGTCGCGTTCACCACCCTGTTCTTTCGAGAGCCAGCCAGCAAGCGAAGCGTCCAGTTTCCGTCCGTTCCGACGATGCGGTTCTCCGTGGCGTTCGATAGTCGGAGTTCCGCTGGCGAGTGCGGATTCGAGAGCGTCGCGTTCACGATGACATTGCGACGCGAATCGGTGACCAGAAACGCTGCCGTCCGGGTCGAGCGGACGACCACGTCTTCGACCCGGCTCCGGCGACTTCCGAGGAGTGCGATGCCGGTCTCGGCTCTGGCGACTGTGACGTCGGCGGTGGTGACACGCCGCGCGTCGGCGACCAGGAGACCGGACGAGAGCAGGTCACGCATCTCGCTGTCGGTCACGGTTCCGGCGTCCGACCTCACGAACGAGATGCCCGTGAAACCGTTCACGACCGTCACTCGTTCGACCACCGCACGCGGCGACGACGTGAGCGTCACACCGTCGACGGTTCGCCGCGTCGTCACGTTCCGAACGACGCCGTCGGGTGCATCCTCGTATCGGACGCCGAAGGTCCACCGGACGAGCGAGAGGTTCCGTACCGTGACGTTCGTTCCCGTCACCGCGATTCCGGTACTGTTCTCCCGGAATGTCTCGCCATCGACGGTGTGACCCGCACCGTCGAGTGTCACGTCGTCCGCCGTGACTCGAACGCACGTTTCGACGCGGGAAACGACGTCGCGTTCGAGAACGTAGTGGCCCGACTTCGAGACGGTCGTACAGGAGTCCAGCCGAGATGGGCCGGAAATCGTGTGAGATGGCTGTGGCCCGCCGTCGACGAATCGGGAACCTGGCGCCGCGTCGAGCACGGTCGACGCCGAGACGACGACTACGAGGACGAGTGTGAAACCGGCCCAGCGAGGGACGACCATGCACGAGCCACGGGCTACACCCGCTTGTGAGTTCCTGCCGAAACGAAATCGTTCGTTCCCCCGAAGACGAACGACGATTAGCCGCCGAGGAACTCCTGTCTGACTTCCTCGTCGGCCAGCAGTGCGTCGCCGGAGTCGACGAAGCGGTTCTGTCCCTGCACGAGTACGTAGCCCCGGTCACAGCGCCGGAGTGCCTCTTTTGCGTTCTGTTCGACCATCAAGACGGCCGTACCGCTGTCGTTTATCTCGTCTACCTTGTCGAACATCTCTTCGACCAGGTCGGGTGCGAGTCCGGCACTGGGTTCGTCCAGCATCAGCAGGTCGGGGTCCAACATCAACGCGCGACCCATGGCGAGCATCTGCTGTTGTCCGCCGGACATCGTCCCTGCTTTCTGGTCACTACGCTCTTTTAGAATCGGGAATCGTTCGTACACCTCGGCGAGCGCGGCTTCCGGCACTTCGTCCAGAATGTACGCGCCCATCTCGAGGTTCTCTTCGACCGAGAGCATCCCGAAGATGTTGTCGTTCTGTGGGACGTAGCCGAGGCCGAGGTGGATGATGTCCTCCGGGCTCTTGCCGTGAATCTCTGCCCCGTCGTAGGTCACCGTCCCGCCCAAGTAGGTCGTCAACCCGAAGACGGATTTCATCACGGTGGATTTTCCCGCCCCGTTCGGACCGACGATGGTGACGTACTCACCGTCGTCGACGTGCATGTCCACGTCCTCTAGAATCTGGAGGTCCTCGCCGTATCCCGCGTCGAGGGACTCGATGTCGAGGAGGGCCATCAGATTTCCTCCCCCAGATAGGCGTCGATGACCTGGTCGTTCGAACGAATCGCTTCCGGAGACCCTTCGGCGAGCACTTTCCCTTGATGCATGACGATGACGTGTTCGCAGTTGTTCATGATGACGTCCATGTCGTGTTCCACGAGCAGGAAGGTGTACCCCCGTTCGCGGAGTTCGTGGACGTGTGCCAGCAGTTTCTTCTCCAGCGACGGGTTGACACCCGCCAGCGGTTCGTCGAGCAACACCATCTGCGGGTCGGTCATGAGCGCCCGAGCCATCTCCAGCAGTTTTCGCTGGCCGCCCGAGAGGTTACCCGAGTATTCGTTCGCGAGATGGTCGATTTCGAAGAACTCCAGCATCTCCCACACTCTTTCGAGGACCGCGCTTTCCTCTTGCTGGACGTCGCCCCGGAGTCCGGGCGTCACCGACCGCCAGAGTTTCTCGCCGTTCTGGCCCTTCGGCGCGAGCATCATGTTCTCCAGGACAGTCATCTCCGACAGTTCACGGGCAATCTGGAACGTTCGCACCAGTCCCCGGTTGGCGACCTGGTGCGGCCGCAGGGCCGTTATGTCCTCGTCATCGAAGTACACCGTCCCGCTGTCGGGTTGGTAGACGCCGGTGATGAGATTGAACGTGGTCGATTTCCCCGCCCCGTTCGGCCCGATGAGACCGGTCAACGACCCCTGTTCGACGGAGAACGAGGCCCCGTCTACCGCGGTGATACCGCCGAACGTCTTCCGGAGGTCCTCAACGCGGAGCGGCGTCTCGCTCAGGTCGGTCTCTTCGCGTTCGAAGCCGAGCGTCTCCGCCCCGGTCTCGCTCGCAGTCATTCGCTCTCACCACCCGGTCCACCGTCGGCGGCGGCCTGTGGTTTCGTCCCGTCCGCACCGCTACCGGGACGCGAGAGGGGGATGCTCGCTGCCTCCTCCTTCCGGTGGCCGAGCACACCCTCGGGTCGGTGTTGCATTATCCAGATGAGTACGACGCCCATGATGACCAACTGCAAGGCGTTGATGTTGCCGATGGTGTAGGCGACGAACGGTTCGATATTTCCAGCGAATATCGGACCGACTGCGTCGGCGAACGTGTTCGGCGAGCCGGAGACGTTGTACACCTGCCGGATGATGTTCTTCAGGTACAGCGGTCCCTGAAACAGCAACCCGGCGAACACCGCCGCGCCGAGGACGCTCCCGGTGTTGGACCCCGCACCACCGATGATGAGGGCGAGCCACACGAAGAACGTCACCTGCGGTTTGAACGACGTCGGGGTGATGGCACCCTGTCGCAGTTGCCAGAGGATGCCAGCGAGCCCCATCAGCGCACAACCGAGCATGAACGACTTGATTTTGAAGTGGTTGGTGTCTTTCCCGAGCGCGTTCGCCACCTCTTCGTCCTCCCGGATGGCTTTGAGCACGCGACCGAACGGCGACTCACCGGTTCGTTTCAGGAGCCAGTAGAACGCCGCCACGAAGCCGAGCAGGACGACCGCGTAGGTGAGCGAGTCCAGCACCGGCCCGATGTTGCCATCCACGAGTGGATTGAGGGCACCTTCGATTGCGCCGTAGGGACCGCTGTCGAACAGTGGCTGCAGTGGGTCCTCGTAGTTCAAGAGCAGTCCGCGACCGCCGCCGGTTCCGAGGTTCATGCCGAACACTTCGACGTTCTGGAACTTGTTCGACATCACGGTGAATCGAACGATCTCCGACATCGCAATCGTGACGATGGCGAGGTAGTCGGCCCGCAACCGAAGCGCCGGAAGCGCGATGAGCAAGCCCAGAAGCGCCGCCGCGAGCATCCCGGCGATGATGCCGACCCAGAGCGGCAAGCCGAGACCGGAGACGGTCGCGGCGCCCGCAGTCGCGCTCGCGGGTGGTTTCGAGACGATGGCCATGGTGTACAGGCCGACCGCCATGAACCCCGCGATGCCGATGTTGAACAGGCCCGTGTATCCCCAGTGGAGATTGAGCGCGAGCGCCAACATCCCGTACACCCCGATGAGGAACGTCAGGCGTGCGAGTGAGTTCAACTGGCCGCGGAACGAATACCCCAGTGCCGATCCCGCGATGAGATATAGCGCGTAGATGGCGAGCAGGGCCCCGAGGATGAGCACCGTATCGTTTACCTCGAAGTCACGTACCTTCGTGCTCATGCGGTCGTCCTCCCTGCGAACAGCCCCTGCGGTTTGAACAGCAGGATGAGTATCATCATGCCGAAGGCGGCGGCGCGTCCGAACTCGCTCGGAATCCAGATGATGGCGAGGTCCCACGTCAGCCCGATGATTAGACCGCCGAGGATTGCGCCGTAAATCGAGCCGATACCGCCGAGGATGACCGCGGCGAAGATGGGGAGCAAGAGCAGCCATCCGAACTGGAAGTCGATGGTCCCCGTCCAGAGCACCATCAGGTACCCCGCGATGCCGGTCAGCCCACCACCGATTATCCACGTCCATCGGATGACGCGCTCGGTCGGAATCCCCGTGATACGGGCGAGGTCTTCGTTGTCGGCCATCGCGCGCATCGCTTTACCGAGTTTCGTCTGCTGTAACAGGACGTGGACGCCGAGCATCAGCCCCACCGTCGAGACGAGGAGCGTCAGGTCGTGTGCCGTCACGGGGACGTTTCCATCCCAGAGTATAAGACTCCACGTCGGAATCTCCTGTGACGCCGTCGTTCCTCGGTTCGCCGTCGAGAAGACGAACACGATGAGGTATCGAAGCGCGAACGCTACGCCGACGCTCGTGATGAGCAGGGTGATACCGCCCGAGTCACGCATCGGTCTGTAGACAATTCGGTCGATGAGCAAGGCGAGGGCTATCGTTCCCAAACCGGCAAGCACTAGCCCCGCGACGACGGCGAGCGGCGTCGTCGCGACCGTGATGTTGAGGTTGCTCGCGTACACCGTTCCGCCAGCGCCGACGAGCAACAGCCCTGCCAGGCTCCCCTTCCCGTATCCGGCGATGAGGTAGGTGACCGCCCACCCCGAGAACGCGCCACTCGTGATGTAGTCGCCGTGCGAGAAGTTAGCGAAGTTCAGAATACTGTACGTCATCGAAAGCCCGATTCCGGCGAGACCGATGATGAGTCCCCGCATCAGTCCACTCCAGACGAGCGACCCGACGTCGGACACGAGCAGGTTGCCGAACAGCAGGCGGTTGAGGAAGTCCACGAGCATGAGCGCCGCGAACAGGCCGACGACCACGAGCAGTGGTCGTTCGACTACGAGACGCCGTCCTCGTGAATAGGTTTCATTTACGCCGTCCATTGATAACTCTCCACACGATAATCGGTTTCCGTCACACTACTAAACCTTTCCGACAATGGGGCCAGCCGGATTTCGGTAATGGTGGCATACTTGGGACGGCGGAAGAACACATTGTAAAAATGTGTTCTTGGATTGTTCACTCGATATCGTGTTTGTTTCGAGTATCGATTACCGACACACATATGCCGGGTGATGTTGGAGGCACACGTATGCCTATCCAGACCCTGGACGAACTCGCCGTCCAAGGGACGACGCTCGGCGTGCGTATCGACATCAACAGTCCGTTGACCGAATCCGGTGACCTCGCCGACGATGCTCGACTGCTGGCGCACGTGGATACCCTCTCGGAACTGCTCGAACGAGGGGGGAGAGTCGCCATCCTCGCCCACCAGGGGCGGCCCGGTGGCGAGGACTTTTCAGGACTGTCGTCGCACGTGGAGCGACTGGACGAACTCCTCTCGTTTCCCGTCTCCTACTGTGACGCCACGTTCTCGGCGGAGGCGCGAAAGTCGGTTCGGGCGTTGAACGACGGTGAGGCGGTCGTACTGGAGAACACCCGCTTTTACAGCGAGGAGTACATGGAGTTTCCAGCGGAAAAAGCAGCCCAGACGCACCTCGTCGACCGTCTCGCTCCCGAACTCGACGCCTACGTCAACGACGCGTTCGCGGCCGCTCACCGTTCTCAACCCTCACTCGTCGGGTTTCCGACGCGCTTGCCGGGTTACGCAGGTCGCGTCATGGAGCGGGAACTCGACGTGCTCGGCGATATCGAGGCGACCCCGCGGCCCCGCGTGTACGTGGTCGGCGGCGCGAAAGTCTCCGACTCCATCGCCGTCGCCGAGAACGTGCTGGAACGGAACCTCGCAGACCACGTGTTGACGGTGGGCGTCGTCGGCAACGTCTTCCTGTTCGCCGACGGTGCGGACCTCGGTGACGCCAGCGCGGATTTCATCCACGACCAGGGCTACTGGGACTACATCGACGACGCCATGAACGTGCTCGAAAACTACCGTGAGAGAATCCACCTGCCGGAAGACGCCGCAGTCGAACGCGACGGCGAACGCGTCGAACTCACCCGCGAGGAGTTCCCACCCGAGGAGGACGAAGCCGCCATGGACATCGGCGGTGCGACCATCGCCACCTACTCGGAGATACTCCGTGACGCTGGCACGGTCATCCTCAACGGTCCAGCGGGCGTGTTCGAAGACGACACGTTCGCCACGGGTACCCGAGAACTCTACACCGAAGCCGCGAACGCGACGTACAGTATCGTCGGCGGGGGCGACACCGCCGCTGCAATCCGAAAGTTCGGCCTCGACGGGTTCGACCACGTGAGCACGGGCGGCGGTGCGTGTCTGCGAATGCTCACCGGAGATCCACTCTCGGCAGTAGAGGCACTCTCCAGATAGATGGTTACCATCGATGCGGCGACGAGTGCGGACATCGGCCGCGTCGTCGACCTCTGGGTCGAACTGGCGACCGACCAGCGCGCCCACGGTTCACACCTCCTCGCAGCCGAGAACCGCGACCACGTCCGCGATTCCGTCGCTCGTCACGTCATCGAAGACTGCCTGTTCGTCGCCCACGACGAGGATATCGTCGGTTTCGTGATGTTCCAGCTCCAGTCGGGCGTGTACGAACAGTCTTCGACCCGCGGCATCGTCCAGAACGTCTACGTCGTCCCCGAATATCGAGGTGAGGGAATCGGGTCGAAACTCCTCGACACTGCCGAAAATACACTCGTCGAACGAGGTGCCGACGTCCTGGCCCTGGAGGTGCTCGCAGCGAACGAAAGTGCCCGCCGACTGTACCGAAACAGGGGGTACGAACCGTACCGCATCGAGCTGGAAAAATCGGTCGAAAACGATAACCACTCAAAGGAGTAGCGACAACTGGGGGACGCGCCAAGGGAGCTTGGGCGGCTCAAGCACTCGATTTGTAATCGAGAATTCGTGGGTTCGAATCCCACCCTTGGCTTGAATCCTTAGGTTCAAAGCCTCTACTGGCCAGTAACGGTGGTTACAGCCGATTCCAATATCTGGGTGACCAGAACCAGAGGTTCAAAGCCCAAGTTAATCGGCAGAGGGCGTCGGAGGTGGCACAATCGCTAGTTGTCCACTCTGGCTCAAGAGACCAGTTGCTGACACGTAGTAGCCAGAATGAGGCGACTGAATCAGTCGCCTGATTCAGCCGCTGTCCGGATTGGTGCGTAATGAGGCTACC
>NZ_JBPEHH010000090.1:0-15012 GCF_054177595.1 Haladaptatus ordinarius
GTGCACAAGTGTTCCTCGCGCTGTGTCTTCGCCTCGTCGTCGCCATCACCAACTACGAACGTGGAGACAATCCGGGAAGTACCGTGATCACGGTGTGAGAACTCTTCTATGACACCCTCGCTCAACAACCGAACACCTGTCGAGGAGGAGCTAAACTAGGCAGTACCCAAGTATTCGATCGTTCAAGATTTTGAAAAACACAGGAAGGTCGTTTGGGTTTCATACCGAGATTTCGTACTGTTTGTCAATCGCTGCCTGATGTGCGATATGCGTGACCGCCCTCTACGGTCGACAGACATATGCTGTCACCATTTTCACTCGAACTCTACCCTCCCTGTTACAGAAATGGTATTGTAATGGAACGCCTCTAAATATGAACTCTTTATAAAGAGGGAGAATAACGATTGGGCATGGAATTAGCACAGAAAGATCTGACTGAGGTTAACCTGAATGTCCGGTATATCGGTGGCATTGACGAGACGGAGGTTACTCTATCCCCGGGTGTGACTGCGCTCACGGGTCGCAACGCGACGAATCGAACATCCTTCCTCCAGGCGATCATGGCAGCGCTTGGAAGTGACTAGTCGCCTCTGAAGGGTGATGCCGATGAAGGATCAGTCGAACTAACGATCGGCGACGAACTCGCTGAGCTTGACTCACTCAAAAAGCAACTGCCAGATCTTGAAGAAGAACGGATACGGCTGGAGACCGAGATCGAGGAGAAACAGACCAAACTTGCAGAGAAAGAAGCTGAATTGGAAGATGCGGATGCCGATGTGGGCGAGACGAAGTCAGAAAAGGCCGAACTTGAGGCGAAACTCGACGAACTGAGCGACACCCGCTTGCGCTTGGAGGACGTCCGGTTTAAGATTTCGACTGAAGAGGAAAGCATCGAGGCGTCGGTTGCGGGTGGATTTCGACGGGCATGATAGCAGCGAGTGAGAACGGGTCGGTTTTACCATTACATACGTAGTTTTGTAATAGTAATTCGGATGGGGCTGTGCCGAGGATCGAAGGCGTCGGAAGAAGGAACGCACGATTTCGACTTTCTGAGAGCGTGACGAACGAATTCGGCGGCGGTAGTGGGTGGATTCCCACCGAGCGAGGAGCACCGTCTGTAGCGACGGTACCAGATCGACGCGGAGGTCGAAGACCGACGACCTCGACTAGATGTTAGCATAGTTCAAGTTGAGTTCGATTGCGTTGGACGTCGAACAGACTAGTTTGGGAATCTCGGACTCCACCGTCTTGCCACGCATCCGACTCTCGGGACCGGAGATGCTGATCGAGCCGTGAACCGTGCCGTCGTCGGTGACGATTGGGGCGGCTATCGACCGGAGACCCCTGAGTCGTTCCTCCTCGTGGTAGGCGTACCCGCGCTCACGGATGTCGGCGAGCGCCTGATCGAGTGCTTCACGGTCGGTGATCGTGTTCTGGGTTGCCTCCGGCAGCCCCTTCTCCTCGATCACTTCCTCGAGGCGGTCTTCGGGCAAGTGCGCGAGGATGGCTTTCCCCTGGGCAGTGTAGTGGAGGTTGGTTCGCCGGCCGACGTATGTATCGATGTCCACCGCCTGCTCTCCTTTCACTCGGTAGAGGTAGACGCCACAGCCGTTGTCCTCGGTGAGGAGGTTCGCAAGCTCGCCCGTTTGCTCGGCCATCTTGTTGACCTCGGGCTTGGCGACCTGATAGAGCCGCATGTTATGCCGGAGATAGCCGCCGAGGTCGAGGAACTTCAGCCCGAGTCGGTATTCGTCGTCGTCTTTGTCGACGTAACCATGCTTCTGGAGCGTTGCGAGGTGATTGTGGACCACGCTCTTGCTCATATCCAGCGATTCCGCGAGGGAGGTAATACGACCGCCGTCTTCCTGTTTCAACGCCTCGACGATTGCCAGCGTCTTTTCGATGGATTTCACCGGATATTTGACGTCCCTTGCCATGTAATGACACATCAAATGTCGCCGGGGTTCTTAATTTCTTTGACGGATGTTTGACGTTAACGGTCGTCCGTATAGGTAGTCGGTATTCGTCCTTCGAACCTCCCCGACCAGAATCTGTTGTTCTCTATTAGATAACGTCTATCTCACTGCCTGCGTTCTGATATCCCCGACCTCTCCCCCGCCCACATACAATCGATAACGAGAATCAAGACATTATGTTGGGCTATTCTAGTGAAACACCTCCATCAGTCGGAACTCATCCTAACTAGAGAGGGTATCCGGAACTGCTCGATCGAGTAGTGGGTCCGCACTTGAATGCGACCTCTGTTCTATGATAAAGAATCCTCGTATCCACGATTCCAGTACCTGGATGACGGTGAACAAGGTTGTTTGGTACCGTTTGGCACAGCCACGCCAGATGGCCAGCAGAGATCCGTTGGGATACGATTCTATAATGTAGAACAATATATCTGGAGCAGGTCAGACAAATGCGCATCCTGTTATTGACGGTTCGTGACGGAAGGTGACCGGAGTTGTATGAGTCTCGGCAAAAGTAATAAGTCGATTCCTCAATTCTTATTGTGTCATGGGTATTGATAGCGAGTACCTGGGCGAGTGGAAGCGACTAGACGGTACGGTGTCCGACGTCTCCGGTGACGACCCCGACGTAGTGTTCACCCATCTGAGTGACCTCCACGGACAGATCACCCCCGGACACCAGGTGTACTACAACAACCCGAAATCCAGACCGGACTTCGACTTCGACGGAAAGGACAAACTCATCAAGAAGGGCGGCGGCATCCCCCTTCTGACGGCGAAACTCAACGAGCTCCGGGACGAGTACGGCGACAGCGTGTTCACGCTGATGAGCGGCGACACCTTCCACGGCACGGCCGTCACCACGTACACGCTCGGGAGGTCGATGCTCGATCCCATCAACCGCCACATCCAGCCCGACATCTACATGCCGGGCAACTGGGACTATTCGAACGAGGCCGTCGAGGACGGAAATATGGTGGACCTGATGGAGAGTCTCGACGCGCACGTGCTCGCCAACAACCTCCTCGACTGGGACAGCGAGGAGCTCATCTTCGACCCATATACCATCGAGGACGTCGGTGGGACGAAGGTGGGCGTCGTCGGCATGACCAACGTGTACGTCGACCGGATGATGCCGCTGTTCTGGAAGGAGAAGTACAAGTTCGCTAAACACCCGCGCCTGCTCGACGAGTACGCACGGCAGGCCCGTGACGACGGAGCCGACGTGGTCGTCGCGATCACCGAGATCGGACTCCAGTGGATGGTACAGGCCGCGAAGGACTTCGACTCCATCGACGTGATGTTCTCGGCCCATACCCACGAGTACACACACGAACCCATCGTCGTCTCGGATACCGATACCGTGGTCGTCGAGTCCGGAATGGGGGACGGTCTGGGTCGCGTGGACATTCGAATTGCCGGTGACGAGGTCGAGTTCCGACACAACCTCTACTGCCTCGTCGAGGACCACGAGTACACGCCAGAACCCGACCCGGCCGCCCAGCGCACCGTCGAGGAGGTGCGCGCGCCGTTCCTCGAGGAGAACGTCCACTATGAACGCGGGAACGGGACGCTCGATCGTCCCATCGACACCGTCGTCGGCGAGACGGAGAAACCGCTCTACCGGCAGTCGTTCCTCGAGAGCGCCTGGAACACGCTCTACAACGACGCGCTCACGGAGTACATGGACGCCGACCTGGCGATATCCCATGGCTTCCGGTACGGGTCTGCCATCGCGGCGGGCGAGGTGACCGTCGGCGACCTCTACACCTTTTTCCCGATGACTGCCCCCGTGGCGAAGGGCGACGCGTACGGCCAGCAGATTATGAACCACATGGAGAACTTCCTGATGGACAACTTCACGCCGTACGTCTACGACCAGGAGGACGGCCGCCTCCGAAACTACTCCTCGAACGTCGAGGTCACCATCGATCCGACCGCGAAGCGCGGTCGGCGACTGGTCGAGATGACCGTCGACGGCGAGCCGATGGACCCCGAGGAGACGTACACCGTAGCGACGCTCAGACGACCCGGCGACCCGGAGAAGGATCTGGGCAATTGCGGGTTCCCGTTCCACAACGTCGAGATCGAGAACGGGACCATCCCGGTCGACGTGCTGATCGACCACTTCGAGAACAACTCCCCCGTGGACTACGACGTGATGGGTCTGGTCCAGACCCCAGAGGACGGCGGAGACGTCCAGAACACGCCTGCTGACGGGCCGTATCCACACATCCAACCCGGCGTCGACTACGCCAACGGCGAGGAGTACATGGAAGTTTCGATGATCCCGCAGAACAACCTCCATCCCGAAGAAGGGTTCAACGGTAAACGGTGAGACCCCAGAAGACTTCGCCGAGGTAGTCGTTCATCCAGTTTTGACGACAGGACCGGACCCGTCGAACGGAACGACTAGTACCGGAACCTGACTGGCTTGGACGACGCCGGACGTGTTACTCCCGAGGTGTGAAAGTATCGATGTCCCTTTCCGGCCAATGACGATACAATCGATGTCGTTTTCTTTTGCGTACTTGATGATCTCGTTCGCTGGATTACCCTGACGGATCTCGGTGATGGGGTCGATGCCTGCCGGAGCAAGTCGGCGCAGGCGGTTGAGTGCGCGCTCGCCCTGCTGTCGGACCTCGTCATCGATCTCTTCTGGGGCCGCGGGCGCGGTAGTCGTCGGAATGATGTCCGAGACGTTGTTCACGAACAGTCCATGCACGTCAGCACCATGTATCTGCGCTACGTCGTAACCACACTCGACCAGTTCGTCCATCGTTTCGGAGCCGTCAACTGGCACTAGTATCGAGTCGAACATGGTCCAATTATTGCGGCCGTTTCCCTTAAATGTTGACCGTCGTGACGTATCGCGGGGAATCTCGACGGCTGCGATCGGACGGTGTTTCCCAACAGGTAACTATTTCAAACAGGCTGTCTATAGATATCTACTTGTGGTGCATGCCACCACATCGCAACCAAGGTGAAACTAATGCAAGCAGGTCGCACTACGGGGCAGATTACCCCCCAAGGATTGATCGGGAGAATCAACTACGAAATACCCGTCGCAGACATACGAACCCAAGAGGCCTACGACCAGTGGCATATTCCGGGGGCGATTCATCTACCGTACGACGCTGACCAGGACGAGTTCGGCAAGGATCCCCACGAGCTGTTCGACGACGACGAGACGGTCGTAGTAACATGTGCACACGGCAATACGAGCCGGCAGGCGGCGGTCGCGCTTTCACGTCGCGGCTTCGACGCTGCGACGCTCGAGGACGGAATGCTCGGCTGGAGCCAGGTGTTCGATGTCGTAGACATCGATTTCGGTTCCGATCTCGTGTTCAAGCAGGCAAAGCGCATCGCCAACGGCTGCCTGTCGTACATACTGGGCGCCGACGGCGAAGCCATAATTGTCGACCCAGTCCAGTACACGGACGTGTTCGAGCGTAACCTGGCGGCCGACGAGCGCCTCCAGGACGAGAACGGCGACGTCGACGTAAAGTACGTCGCACTCACTCACATTCACGCCGACCACATCTCGTCGGGCTGTGACCTCGCAGCCCAGTACGACGCCGAACTTCTCGTCGGAGCGCCCGTCTCCGATCGAACCAGCAAGCCCGACGGCTGTGCCGACCATACGCTCATCGAGGACGGCGATGTTCTCAAGGTCGGCGGCCACGAGATCGAGGTACTCCACACACCTGGCCACACCATGGAGAGTACCTCTTATCTCGTCGACGGCCAAGCGATGCTCACGGGCGATACGCAGTTCGTCGACAGCGTCGGTCGTCCCGATCTAGAGCACGGCGACGAGGGCGCAAAAGAACACGCCGAAGTGCTGTACGACACTATCTTCAACAAGATCCTCGAACACGACGACGACGTGTGGATCTTTCCCGCTCATTACGGTGGCGGGGAAGTGAACACCGGAACGCCGGTCACCGCGACGATCGGCGAAATCAAGGAGACGAACGAGGCCGTCCAGAAGAAGTCCAAAGACGCGTTCGTCGGGTACATCACCGACCAACTGGGCTCGAAGCCAGCGAATCACGACGAGATCATCGCCATCAACGAAGGGAAACGCGAACTGGAGGACCCCGAAATCGAACTAGGGCCGAACAAATGCGCAGTCGACTAACGAAACACATGATTCAGACACAGACACCGATACGGGTTCGTGATCCCTGATGACGACCAAAGACACGAAGATCCAACCAGAACAGTTTACGAGGAACCTGCTCGACCTGCAGTATCGAGAGTTGATGATGGTGCTGGCCACCGGGACGGTGCTGGTAGCCACCGTAGCGTTGTTCCCCGGCGTCGATAGCATGACTACGGGGATCAACGCCGAGGTGGGCACGCTCACCCTGGTTTTCTTCTTCGCCGTAGCCATCTTTTCCGGTGCAGTCAAGGGCGCCCTCGGGTTCGGGTACGCACTCATCACCACGCCGGTGTTCGCGACGGTCATCGATCCGACGCTCGCGGTCGTGGTGCTGGCCATCCCACCGTGGATGATCAACGTCTTCCAGATCGGTGAGACCAGGACCGGTCTGAAGTACATCAAACGCGAGTGGTCGCTCATCCTGCTCGCCATCGTCGGCTCGTTCGTCGGGGTGTTCTTCCTCAGCACGTTTCAGACGGGCCCCGCGATTCCGTTTCTCATCGCGGTGCTGTTGCTGGGGTACGTGCTGTTCGAGGTGGTCAAGGACTTCGTCGTCATCGAGCAGGCTCACAACCCGGTCGCACTCGGAACGGTCGGTCTCATCGAGGGGTTCCTGCTGGCGGCGGCGAACCTCGGTCCGCTCCTACCGGCCTACCTGCACACGTTCGAGCGTGACACCGAGCGGTACGTCGGCGGGCTGTCGATGATATTCACTTTCGTCTTCACAGAGCGCATCATCCAGATGTGGCTCAACGGCTTGCTGTCCCCCTATCGGCTCTGGCTAGGGTCGGCCATCGCAACCGTCACTATCGTCGGCCTCCTGCTGGGGACCTACCTCCGGCGACTGGAGATAGACGAATCCAAGTTCAACTGGATCGTCATCGCAATGCTGTTCATCATCGCGATGAACATCTTCCGAAAGACCATACCGGCACTGTTCCTGTGACGACGGCACCGTCGTTGCCGTGACACGCCGGGTCTTCTCTCCATCCGTCCACCGACGAGCTATCGTTCGAGACTCCGTGTGATCGTCTACGAGAAATATCCGGATCCGCCCGTTTCTTTCATCAGCTATCGTCGCTTCCACTACCCAGCGAAAATTATAATGCGAGGCGGCTATTTGGTATTCGGTGTCAGCCAACATGGCTAGGTAGACGGGCGATAGAGGAAGCGAACGTCTGAGATGGCCCTGTAAGTAGTGGTGATATCATGACACCATGACAAATTACGGATTCGTCATCGACAATCGACGATGTATCGGCTGTTACGCCTGTACGGTCGTGTGTAAGACCGAACACGACGACCCCATCGGCGCCCTGGAAGTGAACGACGACGATGTGTTCCGGATCGTCTTTCGCGGACGGTTTACACCAGCCGAGACCGAGGGCGAACAGTGGCGCCTCGCTTCGAAGACGATCACGAAATCGTCAAAACGGTCGAGCGAATCGACCCGTCCGACAGTCAACGACGGTGTACTGACATGAACACGGTGAAGACGACATGATCGGGACGGGCGCGCTACTGACCATGCTGATCGCCGCCGGTGCGAGCCTGTTCATGGCGTGGACGATCGGTGCGGGCTCGTCCGGTTCCACGCCGTTCGCGCCCGCTGTCGGTGCGAACGCAATCTCCGTGATGCAAGCTGGCTTCGTCGTCGGAATCTTCGGATTCGCCGGTGCGATCCTCCAGGGTGCGAACGTCTCGGCGACGATCGGAAAGAACCTTATCCACGGGGTTGCCCTCTCACCGATTGCCGTCGTCGTTGCGCTGGTCACCGCCGCGGTGCTGGTCGCGTTCGGGATATATACCGGCTACCCGATCGCGACCGCGTTCACCGTCACGGGAGCCGTGGTGGGCGTCGGTCTCGCTCACGGTGGCGAACCGGCGTGGGGAATGTATTCGAAGATCGTCAGCCTGTGGGTCGCTGTCCCGTTCGTCGGAAGTTCGCTGGCCTACGTCACCGCGCGGTTGCTGCGGGACGACCGGATACCCGAACAGACCGTCGTCCCACTGCTGGCCGGCATGGTCGGCCTCATCATCGCAAACATGAAGTTCGTGTTCCTCGGCCCTCCTGGCGAGAGCGCATCGCTCGCTGCGACTGCTGCGACGGAAATCGCCCAGTTACCCGTCGTCAGTGTCTCGCTCATGCAGGTCGCCGTATCCGTCACGGTGGCGACAGGATGTACGCGGGTCACCGCGTTCGACATCAGTGCGGATGCGACGGCCGGACAGCGCCACTTCCTGCTCTCGCTCGGTGCTCTCGTCGCATTCTCCGCCGGCGGCAGTCAGGTCGGTCTTGCCGTCGGCCCGCTCCTGACGCTCTGGGACACGGTGTCCCTCCAGCGCTTCTGGCTCCTGGTTGGTGGCGGCGTCGGCCTCCTCGCCGGGTCGTGGACCGGAGCACCGCGGATGATCAAGGCGCTTGCACAGGAGTACTCCTCGCTCGGACCGCGTCGATCCATCGCGGCACTCATCCCGTCGTTCCTCATCGCACAGACGGCCATCCTGTTCGGTCTCCCGGTCTCGTTCAACGAAATCATCGTCTCGGGGATCATCGGAAGTGGCTACGCTGCCGGCAGCACCGGCGTCAGTCAGCGAAAGATAGCGTACACGGTCGCTGCGTGGGTCGGATCGCTCGTACTCGCGTTCGCGGTTGGATACGGGGCGTACACCGCCGTCACGGCCGTCTAACGGGCGGGATATCGTCCGATGGCCACGTGTCGGCGTTCACCCCACGACACCGTCACTGTTCTACGCTATCCATGAGGGTGACGATGTCGTCGAGGTATCGCATCGCCTTCCAGACGTCAACCAGACCGGACATCAACGCGTGCTGGCTCAGTGCATCGGGATAGAGCCGATATTCGAGGAAGATCTGTTTCATATCCTTAAAACGAACGTTGTCTCCGTGCTCGTCGTGGAAACCGTAGACGACCGGCACCTCGGTAAGGAGCTCGCGGATTCGTGCGACGAGCTCGTTCCGGTCACTGTCGGGGAGGTTCCTGATACGCGACCGGATGTCGTCGCTGTATTCTATCTGTTGACCGATGATCACGGGGCCGGTTGATTCCCGTCGGATGACGTGCACGAGGATGTTCGACATCTCGATGAGGAAGTTGAACTCGGCCGCGTTGTCCGGCACCCTCTCGATCTCCTCGACGAGGTCGTCGTCGATCCACTGTCGAATCTGTTCTGCGTCGATGGTCTCCGACATGGTCACGTTGTGACAGCACAGGGATTAAAATCCTCCTGTTTCGCAGGGTGGACTGTCGCTCCACCGGAACAGTTTCGACGTGTGGAACGCGAACCATCAACGGAACAGCATTCGTTTCGAGCGTCCTGAACGATTTGGTCAGCGACTGGAACCGTTCGCCATCGTCTTCGCCGCCGAGACTAGCTTCCGGCGACAGTCTACTGCTTCGGAATTCCGCTCCGGGTGATCTCGCTGGGCGATAAATATATGTTAGCACACCGCATCAAACGGAACGGAATTCCAGCATGACTAGTCGTCCCGACTGGATGCGCCCCGTAGATGTCAAGATACTGGTCTCGTTCAAGCGGATGCAACCGGAATACATACCTCTCGTTGCGAACCGACTCGGAATCCACCTCTCGTACGCTGAACGCCGGTGTGAACTCCTCACCGATCATGCGTTGATCGCGCCTGTTACCGAGGAAGCGGTCTACCGGGTTACTGACCGAGGCGAAGCACTTCTCACGGAAGTGCAACAGGAAGAGACCTGATAGCACCTCTCATGGGCTGAACCAGCAACCCGTTCGAGCACGGACCAGGTGATACCCCCTCGATTAGACGTCAGTCTCCAGTACAAGACAGTTTCGTATCAAGAGACGGTACAGTGACCGCTGCTCACCGCAAGATTAGGGCCCGACTATCAGTACGAAATCACGAACTCGACCGGGTCTTATTCGTGTGGTCTGTACCAGTACGCGAACAGAGAACCCCACGAAGCGACCGACATCGGAAAGGCCCAGTCGTGAGGCGGTTACGAGGCGTCGTTGAGTCGCCGTGGCCGAGGGTCGTCCGTCAGGGTGCGATGACCGCGATGTCGTCTAGTTCGATGGTCTCATCCTGTGAGAGGTTCTGGGCGATGGTGAGCGTGGTCTGTTGGTCGTCCTCGTTGCCCTGCACGAGGTGGAATGCGGTTCGCACGCAAGTCGGGTTAGGTGCTGGCAGGGAAGTGGTTGCTGGTTGGGAGGGCGGAAAGTTACGATCGGAGGGTGACACGGTTGCTCATCGAGAAGCGAGCGTGAAAGCGCGAACAGCGGAATCAGGAGGTCGATGCTCCAGCGACCAGATTGCAGATGGCGTCCGGTCGCCGTCCGAACAGGTGCGCCGGTCGACATACGATACACGTATTTAAATTCACGTTCTATAATTATAGTTGGGGTGTGGCAAATGGGCGAGAACGTCGATAACATCGAAATCGAGGAGGTCCCGATTACCTACGTGGAGATGACGGCGACCGACGAGGAGGTCGGCATCGAAATGAAGCACGGACTGACGATACCTGAACTATCGAACTCCATCGGAGAGCGGGTCAGAGGCGTCATCGAAGAAGCGCTCGGGGAGATAGAACTCGGCCCGAGGTGCCCGGAAGGGTGGAGTATTAACTTCTTCTGCTTCGACCCGTCGAAGATTCGCGGGTACGAGGGCGAAGGCGCGGACGAAACCTGCGGATGGTACTGCACGCCCGATTCTCTCGACGCAAAGTTCGATACGAGGTTTCGATACGGGGGCACGTTTCCACCTGAATAAGGTCGAGACGGTATCTACCACCTGTTTTCTGCCGGAAAAACGTTCAGATTCTAGAAGTGTCGGGAGAAGACGTCCGACCGAAACGGATTTGCGAAACCATTAGCCCCCACCTTTCCAGCGGTCCTGATAATGAGCGACCTGTTGGTTCGTGCGGTAAGAGACGAGCGAACGGAACGACCCCCGGTGCGACTGATGCGCCAGGCCGGGCGCTACATCCCCCTCCTGCCGTGGAAGCTCTTCGAACCGGACGGACTGCTCATGTTCTCGGACATTCTGACTGTCATCGATCTACGCACGTTCGTTACCGGAGGATTTTGCTCTCTGATGTTAGCGAATCAGGGAGCAGACGTAATTAAGATCGAGCGTCTCGACATCGGTGACGATAATCGGCACTCGGGCCCACCGTTCGTTGGAGATGAGTTGTCCTTACAACTCACGACCAATCATATATTTGGGATATGGGGACTCAGGACAATGTCTGCCAATATTTAGCATCGACCATTCCGATGCAGGATTCCCGTCCGAGATATTGAAGTAGGTAGTCGGTATTCTCATCTTATTTCGATAGTTCATGCTGAAATAGTGGCTCTCGAGTGGAACATCGTTTGTGACTTGATGGGGACGGTATTATACCAGGGACTTCCGGACATTGCTGGTCGACTGGAAGACCTGTCGCCCGAGAATCTTGGACTTTCTCCATTGGGTGAAAGCCGATGAGTACGACGGATACAACAAGCACAGCGCCATGCGAGTGCGCAGGTGCAGTCGCCGGACTCCGCGATGAAATAGCCACCCTTCGAGATGAGGTGGCTGACCTTCAGCGGGAAAACGCTGCTCTCCGCCAAGAGAACGAGCGCAAAGTAGAACGAATTGAAGCACTCGAAACACACGTCACGCGAGAACTCGCTACTATTCGCGACCGTACCGACCGCGAGAGCGGGACGTTCAACACGAGAGAACAAGTCGTGTCGTAGACCGGCAAATATCCCACCTGCGGTACGGGAAGCCTCGCCGTTTACGGCGAGGAGGATGTCACGCGGGCTACAGCCTCTTCGGAGCAGTGCTCAGCTATTACACGGGTGCAATCAAGGAGCACACTGGTGTCCGGACGTGGTTCCTTGTCCTCCCATTCATCGTAGGAGCGGCGCTTGTTGGGATGTATTTCGTCCCTCTCCTCGCACTTCCGACGTTCTTGGTCGCCCGTGGGCTCTCCGATGTCACGCGGTCGTTCGCTGGTCAGTACGTTAACGATCGTATCGGAACCTTGGTCGTGCGACTGTGCTCAGTGCAATGGCGATGGTCAGCGGGTTAGCCGTCGTGCCGTTTCAACTTGGAAGTGGCGTCATTTCCGATTCTGTGTCGCCGTTGTTCGCGTTAGCCATTGCCGGGGTAGTTCTCGTAATTGGATCCGGGGTGATTCTTCTGTGGGAGGTGCCGGTAGCGAATGAGACTTCGAGTTCGTCCGGTCAAAGTACTCAGGATCTGTCTTAGCTGCCGGTAGCACAAGCAAGTCGGGAGAGGAGGAGCCGACAACTGCCACGGAACCGCACGACGGTTGCAGGCCGACTCCTTGACGTATATAATCGCGGCAAGGCAGGCGGATAACGGCACTGGAAGCGGAAACTCATCGGCGAAATACACCGGTAGATTGTATTCGATGGACAGTATCGGTCTGTCTGAACGCATTCTCAGATTCGTCTCGGGTTTCTCGGTAACAAGACAAGCGCCGGCAGACCAAAACACCCGTAGGCGTCCCGATGAAAGGACATGTATGATTGAACTCGAGCCCATCGGGACGGTCCACACGCCGATTCAGACGACTGACGATGCGCCCAGGCAGGGCACGCTCGACGACATCGAGGGCACCATCGAACTGGATGAGGAATACGCCAAGGGACTGGACGGCTACGAACCGGGCGATGAGGTCCTGATCGTCTGGTTCGCGGACCGGGCAAGCCGGTCGCTGCTCCGGGTCGAGAAGCGGGGCAGCCGCGGCGTCTTCAAGAGTCGGTCGCCTGCCAGACCCAATCCGATTGCCCTCACGGCCGTCGAAATCGTGACTATCGACGGCCCACGGCTGACCGTCCGGGGGGTGGACATGCTTGACGGCTCGCCCGTCCTCGATTTGAAAGTCCCTCTCGACCCGGTCTGACGCGCTCCTCCGCTCCGTGTCGGGCGGGCGACCGCATCGACAACGCAACGAAAACTTGAATGTCCTTGCACAGAACCTACGATTTCGTCGATGCGCTCAATGTCAACCAATCTGGACCTCGTGTCACAGTCGTGAATGCGCCAATCGTTACCGATCTGCAAGATATCTATCTAGCATTTCAATTGAACCAATCAACGCCTACGGAAACAGACGATAACCCAGTTTCGAGTACCTGTGCTGGGACAGGAAAATGGCTTTAAGTGGGCGTATTCACCCTTTGTTTCCTTCTGTTCGTCGTCTATCTTTCACATCGGCGTAGAACTAATCCGAAATATGTGTCTCACGCTCGCAATCGACCATTGCATATCAATGCAGAGGTGAGTTTCTCTCCGCTGAGCTGTTCTGTAAATTCTCAATGTGATCAAAGAGTGGCATTTGAACTAGTATATCCCCGAAATAAATCCAAAACCTATGATGATGTGCACCGCTGCCGAAAATACGGATAGATACGGCGTGTACCGCTCAACTCTTTCTCCTCGTAATGCGTATATCCTGTCACTAACAACATCGTCAAGCCAACAATGCCGAGGATGACCGTGGTTGCATATGCACTCATCAGCTCAAGACAGTAGCTCGACCCTGCACACAGCGCGATAATCTCGAATTCCTCCTCGTGAGCGAATCCAAGAATGAATGCGAATCATGTAATTCCTACGAGTCCACGGTTGGCTGCTTCGTCGAGTTCGCCATGAGAATGGTCATGTGAATGTCCCTCTCCCGTGAACACGCCTTTGAGCCGAGCGAGTATCCCAAAACTGTTCTCCGAGTGGTCGCTATGTTCGTGTGCATGCTCTTCATGATCGTGTTGGTGATCAAGATCGCCGTGGGAGTGGCGGTTCTCGGGGGTGAGCAACATCATTTCTTGGGAATGCCCCTCTTCGTGAGAGTGCCCATCTCTATGTGAATCATCAACGCCATGAGAATGACTGTCGCCATGTGAGTGACCATCTTCATGTGAATGATCGTCGCTGTGGGAATGCCCATGCGAATGACCAAAGTATTCCCGAATCCCGAGGAGGATGAGTAGTACTCCAGCGACGAGGCTTACTGGACCGCCGATCTGAACTCCATCGAGAATCATGATTGGCTGGTTGACCTGAGTGAGGTTGAAATAGGATTTTGCGTAAAAGAACACGGCCATCATTGCTAGACTACTGATGAGGTGGCCGACACCGAGGATGAGACTCAGTACCTCACAAAGCGCCGCCAACTGACTTGGTCTGACTCCTCCACTCCGTCTTGACGAACTGCTATGAGCGAGGGAACTACGCTGAGAGGCGAGGGAGCTGTCGCTGTCGGCGGAGGTCAGCCGCGACAGCGACAGCGTTGCCACTCACTCCGCAGGCCTACTCGATCGGTGGTTACCGGTGGAACCGGTCGTCAGGTGGTCGGTTCGCGGGGACGGCCCGACGCACCGCGAGGGCCGTCCCCGCAGCCCGCCGAACCATATTGACGAACTCCTTGTACGGCCACCACCAGAGGCGACGCCCGCCTCGGCGGGGCATCGCCACGAATTCATAATGCAGATACCGCCAGACGTTCCCCAACAGCAGACTCACCACGACGTACAGGAGCCTCATCGTCGTATCTCGCGTTGTTGTCGTCGCTATCGCTTGCTCGGACAAGCGATAGCTCGACTCGATACCGAAGCGTTTGCTGTAATGGTATCGCGCGTCTCGCGGTGTCTCGATGAACGGCGCGTCAGCGGCGTAGCCGTGACGCGCCATGCCGTGGTCGTCGTACCGTCCGTTTAGGTACGTACAGTCGGTACTTCCCATCGAGTCAGTGGATAGTCACGACTGACGGGGTTAGATTCTCAGGAAGCGTCTGGATGGGTGATTATGAGATTTCTCTACCATCCAGACACTGTTCTTACGGC
>NZ_JBPEHH010000091.1:0-14979 GCF_054177595.1 Haladaptatus ordinarius
ATGTATCGACAACCGAATGGAATCCGGCTTAGCTGATTAACGGCGGTACGTCAATTGAGCTTACGCGATTCACGCCCGCCGTAAACGGCGGGATTCTCTCGCTGTTTAAAGATAGTTTCTCGGTCGTGACGGCTCGAAAGACCGGTGGTCTTTCGGTGAACTACTTACCGGCGCTCGAACGTTATCGCCGCACCCTGGCCGAAGCCGACACAGAGCGTGGCGAGACCCTTCTTGGCGTCGCGTTTTTCCATCTCGTGAACGAGCGTCACGGGGAGGCGTGCGCCCGAGGCACCGAGCGGGTGGCCCACCGCAATCGCACCGCCGTTGACGTTGAACTTCTCGTCCGGGACGCCGAGTTGGCGCTGGGAGTAGAGCGTCTGGCTGGCGAATGCCTCGTTCAGTTCCACGAGGTCGAACTCGTCGATGTCCTCGCCGGTACGCTCCAGCAGCCCCTGCGTCGCCGGGACCGGGCCGATCCCCATCACGGTCGGGTCGACGCCCGCGACGTTGTTGTCGCCGACGGTGGCCAACACGTCGAGTCCGTGGTCTTCGGCGAACGCTTCACTGCAGACGAGGGTGGCTGCCGCGCCGTCCGAAATCTGCGAGGAGTTACCCGGCGTCACCGTTCCGTCGGCTTTGAACACGGTCGGGAGGCTCTGGAGGGCTTCTATGCTGGTGTCGCGGCGGATGCCCTCGTCCTCTTCGACGAGACCGTCTTCGGTTTCGATGGGGACGATTTCGTCGTCGAAGCGCCCCGAGTCGGTCGCGTCGGCCGCGCGCTGGTGGCTCCGAAGCGAGTACTCGTCCTGGTCTTCGCGGGCGATGTCGTACTCCTCTGCGACCTTCTCGGCGGTCATCCCCATCTGGAGTCCGGGGAGGTTGTACAGCTCCGCCATCTTCGGGTGGATGTTCTGTCCCTCGTAGCCGCCCTCCATCGGGACGCGGGACATGTTCTCGACGCCACCTGCGATGATGGCCTGTCGCTGGCCCGCCCGAACCGCGTCGCTCGCGCTGATGACCGCCTGCATCGAGGAGGCACACCACCGATTGATGGTCGTGGCGGGAACGTTCTCCCCGAGGTTGGAGAGGAGCGTGATGACTCGCGCGACGTTGTTGTCCTGTTCGCTCCGCTGCTGTGCGACGCCCCACATGAGGTCGTCCACGTGGTCGCTCGTCAGTCCCGTCTCCGAGAGGATGGTGTCGACGAGCGCCACCGAGAGGTCTTCACTACGAACGTCCGCGTACACGCCGTCTTGCTTTCCTTGTGGTGTCCGAACCGCCTTCGCGATGACTGGTGTGGTGTCGCTACCCATGGCTCACCATTCTTGCCGGACGCCCTTAAGTGGCGGTAGAACTCGACGTAAATGAGGAACAGTTTGAAAGTTTATTGACCATCGACGGGCCTTCAGAAACTATTTGTCCGAACCCCTTCCATATCGTCTGTAGCTACACGACGATGCAAGAATCCGATACCGACACCGCCCAGACACAGGCTCGGACTCGTCCGCTCACGTCGAGCGAGGAGTCCGGTTTGTTGTGGCGCTTCGCCAATCCGGTCCCCATCGTCGTCTTCGTCGCGCTGGTCGCGCTCGCGCTCCGTCTGGTGAATCTCGACGCACGCGTCGCCCATCAGGACGAGGCTCGCGTCGCGTACTGGATTGCCCGCTACGCGAAGACGGGCGTCTGGGAGTATCGACGCATCGTCCACGGGCCGTTTCTCGTCCACGTGAACTCGGTGCTGTTCAGCCTGTTCGGTGCGAGCGACTTCACGATGCGGTTCGTCGTCGCGCTGCTGGGTGGTCTCCTGCCGCTCTCTGCCCTCCTGTTCCGCGAGCGACTCCGTCCCTCCGAGACGGTCGCACTCGCGGTTCTGTTCGCCCTGAATCCGGTCTTGCTCTACTACTCGCGGTTCATGCGCAACGACGTGCCGCTGGCAGCCGCAATGGTGTTCGCGCTCGGTTTCGTCGTCCGGTACTTCGACACCCGTAGACTGCGCTATCTCTTCGCTGGCGTCGCCTCCTTCGCGCTCGGTTTCACGATGAAGGAGAACGCGCTGCTCTACGTCGCCTGTTGGGCGGGTGCGGGGGTGTTGCTCTACGACCACCGTCTCTTCCTCCGGCGCGTCGGCAACGACGGAATCGCGGCCGTGGTTCCACGCTGGATGCGTCGGGGCGCACGTCGACTCGTCGACGGCGAGCGCACTGCCGTCGTCTCCCTCCTCTCGGGAATCGGCGTCGCGGTGCTGGCGGTGCTGGAATTCTTACTCGTCATCGTCTTCTTCTACGCGCCGCGGTCACAGACCCGCCCCGGCATCGGCCTCTGGAAAGCGTTCTCGAACCCGACGATGTTACCGGAGGTGCTCGGGGCCGCGACGTTCGGCACGTGGGAGAAGTTCATGGGCTGGACGGGTCACACGGAACACTCATATCTCCCGTTTTTCGGTGACTTCATCCGCACGCTCGAGGTCGGTGCGCTCGCGCTCTGTCTGCTCGCTATCGTCGGATTCGTCGTCGACCGTTACTCCGGTGACCGCCCGAACGACGTGGTCGCGTTCGGCTTTTACTGGGGCATCGCCAGCGTGCTCGGCTACCCCCTCGTGATGGATATCAAGGCGGGGTGGGCGACGGTGCACGCTATCGTCCCGCTGGCGTTCCCGGCGGCGGTCGGCCTCGCGCTGGTCTTTCGCTGGGGGTGGGACGCCTACGAACGCCGGGACGACGTGAGCGTCGTCGCCGCCGCCATCCTGTTGTTGCTCGTCTCGGCACAGGTCGGCGTTTCGGCGTACGACACGACCTACCAGAACCCACAGAGTCCGGACAACCAACTCGTCCAGTACGCCCAGTCGTCCACAGAGGCGAAACCCCTCATCGACGACCTCCAGCGAATCGCACGGTCGAACGACCCGGAGAAGGCGGACGTGCTGTTCTACGGCGAGGAACTGGACTCACCGGACGAATCGGCCCACTCGATTCCACCCGCCGGGGAAGGCTGGTTCGCTCGGCTGCCGCTGGCGTGGTACTTCGAGGCCGCCGACGCGAACGTCACTAGCACGAACGAGTCGGACGACCTCGCGGGCGAGAAGCCGCCAATCGTCGTCGCGCTGAACGACGCCGAAACCTGTTCCAGCGAGGACGGCACCGCCGAGGACATCGACGAGCACATGGACGGCTATCGGCGCTTCGAGTTCCACCGGTACGGTTTCGACAGTGGCTGTACCATCAGCGGGATGTCCATCTACGTCGAGGAGGGAAGATTGTCCGCCAATTCGACCACGTAATTTGTCGTCGTGGTCTTCGTCCGACCGATTTTCGCCCGGTGCGGCGTTCGTTCGACCGCGGTTTCCCTGGATATTTCGTCGCGCGATACGTCGTTCGACGGGCTTAAGATTCTCCCGCGTCAACTCACGGAAGAATGAACAGCGGGGCGCTGGACGTAATCGAGTTCTTGCTCACTGCACGAATCTACAGCGAGAACCGAGATCTGGACGAAAACGACCTGCCACCGGCGATTCGGCAGGTGTTCTGGCACGAAGGGACGATCGAGCGACCGCTTCGAACGTCGGTCGAAACTGCCCGCGAAGCGACCGGTCTCGACCAGCCGTGGGAAGCGATTTCGGACCTGATGTTCACCGACCGGGACACCTTCTCCGGAAGCATCGAGTTGACCCAACAGGATATGGCAGAGGAGTGGTTCGTCGAGCGTGACGACGGCCGAATCGCCGAGAACCCGACGCTCGCGTACGCTCTCGCCGACCGGGACGGTGTCGACGTAGACTACGAGGCCGTACGCGAGGCAAACAGGCCCGTACAGTCCGACCGAGCGTGGATAGACAGTCTGCTCGAAGAGCACTTCGACGAGGAAGACGAGGACGAGGACGGCGAGAGCATGCTCGACCTCGTGGACATCCACGCACCGGAGGAGGTCGAGTTGACCCTGGACGACCTCGTGCTCACGGAAGACCAGGAGGCCGAGATTCACAAGATAGTGAAAGCCATCGAGCACCGCGAGTACCTCGCGGGCATCGGGCTGCGCGAAATCGGGAAACTGCTCTTCGTCGGCCCGCCCGGAACCGGGAAGACCTCGACCGCGCGCGCACTGGGGTACGACCTGGACCTCCCGTTCGTCGAGGTCAAACTGTCGATGATAACCAGCCAGTATCTCGGCGAGACGGCGAAGAACGTCGAGAAGGTGTTCGAGGTGGCAAAGCGGCTCTCGCCCTGTATCCTCTTCATGGACGAGTTCGACTTCGTCGCCAAGACGCGCCGGAGCGACGAACACGCCGCCATCAAACGCGCCGTCAACACGCTCCTGAAGTCCATCGACAACATCTCGCTCATCCAGGACGACGTGTTGCTCATCGGCGCGACGAACCACCCCGACCAGCTCGACGCGGCGGCGTGGCGGCGCTTCGACGAGATTCTGAACTTCCCGAAACCGGACGAGCAGATGCGGTCGGACATCCTCCGGGTCATCACGCGTCGGATGGAAATCAAGGACTTCGACCCCGACGAACTGGCGTCGAAGACGCAGGGACTCACGGGGAGCGACCTGCGACTCGTCCTCCGCGAGGCGGTGTTGGAGGCGCTGACCGAGAATCGAACCGAACTCGAACAGGCAGACCTCCTTCACGCCATCCAGGACTTCGAGGAGCGTGACAATCTCAAAGACCTCGATATGATCGACGGCGACCACGACGCGCTGGTCGCGGGCGGAGATATAAGTGGTCACTCACACGACCACTGAGTGATGGAGGTCACCCTCCTCGGCACCGGCGACACCACGGGAACGCCGACGCCAGGATGTGATTGTGATACCTGCCGCGAAGCTCGCGAACGCGATATCGAGCGGTCGCGCTTTTCGGTTCACGTCCGCAACGAGGAGACGGACGAGTGTCTGCTGATAGACGCCAGTCCCGACTTCCGCCAGCAGTTTCTCACCCACGACGTACCCCTTCCGGCCGAACTTCTCATCACGCACGTCCACTTCGACCACATCGACGGCCTCGGGAACGCCTACCGATTGTTCGACGCCCTGCCGGTCCACGCCGCGAACGAACGCGACCCAGAGACGGGCGAGAGCGTCGCGGAGACGGTCCGGTCGAAGTTCGACTACCTCGACCGAATCACGGTCCACGACCACGACCCGCTCGCGTCGTTTTCCGCCTGTGGCTTCGACGTGACTTTCGTCCCGGTCGACCACCCACCCCTGCTCTGTTACGGCGTGGTCGTGGAAGGAAACGGCGCGAAACTCGCCCTCTCGGGGGATACGAGCTACGCGATTCCCGAGGCGTCGCGCGACGCGCTCGCGGACGCCGACCTCTTTCTGGCCGACGCCATCGTTCCGGCATCGCTCTGTGAGTACCATCCGGCGGGCGGACGACACCCCACCGACGAGGGCGAACCGGGCACCTTCGGACACAAGCACATGACCCGCGAGGGCGCACTCTCGCTGGCGGACGAACTCGATGCCGAGGAGACACGCCTCGTCCACGTCTCACACTTCTACCCAGCGGACAAAGCGTTCGAAGAACCGCTGGCGGTCGACGGCGAGCGATACCGACTGTAGCAGCGACCGGGTTCTCCATCCGGCATCGAGAACCGACGCTACAGTCGCCGCCGAGCAAACAGCGCGACTGCGACCAACACGCCGACAGCACCGACCACGAAGTCGAAACCGGGGAGCGGTGTCTTCGTTTCGTCGGTCGTGTTCGCCGGTCCGCCGAGGCTGCCGTCGTTCCGGTCGTCGTCGTCGTTCACGCCCGACCCGTTCGTCGACGTCGTGGTCTCTGGCTGTTGGCCCTCAGCCCACCCGTCGATGGACTGGAGGTAGCTGTGACACTGCTTCATCGTCTCCGCGTCGTACTTCGCTGCGTCTCCTTTCAGTCCGTAACTCCCGGTGGCGTTCTGGTCGGCGATGGTCGGATTCTCCGCGCGCTCGTCGGGGAGGCGTGCCACGTCGTACACCAGCCACGGCGCGTAGAACTCCCAGACGACCTCGCCCGTCGGCGTCACCTCGATGACGCGCTGGTTTTTCGTGTCGCCGATGAGGGTGTTGCCGTTCGACAGGCGGTCGGCGTCTCGGGGCCATCTGAGGTCACCTTTCTTGCCGAGTTCCCACGTCAGTTTCCAGTCGTCGCCTCGCTTCTCGTACTCCACGATGCGCTGGTTCTCCGAGTCGGCGACGAGGAAGGTCGGATTGCCGTCCTTGCTCTCCAGATAGTCCGGGTTGTGCTGTTCGTGGAGGACGTCGTGGTTGTCGTCCTCGCCGAGTCGCATCTCTATCTCGTTCGAAGAGCGGTTGACGACGATGGCCTGATCGAAGTTGCGCGGCGAGGCGAGATACAATCCGTCGCCGATTTTGTCCACGTCGTTGACGTGCGTCCAGTCTTTCGAGTAGTTTTTCGCGGTGCTCTTGTCGTAGTGGTTGCGGAAGTACCAGCGCCAGACGACCTCGTCTTTCTTCAGGTCGTAGACGAAGATGCTGTCGTCGTTACGCTCTTTGTCCTCGTTGTAGGCGCGCATGTTGGCGACGAGCAACTGCGTGCCGTTGTTGATGAGGTCGACGTCGTGGGTGTCGTGGATGGGAAGCGACTCGTTCCAGACGTGTTCCTGCGTCCGGGGGTTGAACTCGTAGACGACGGTCTTCCCTCGCGCCGTTCCGGTGACGAAGAGGTTCCCGTTCGGGAGGGGGTCGACGTCGTATCCCCAGACCATGCCGTGTTTCGCGGTGTGGTGGACCCACTTCACCTCGCCGTTCGGCCCGATTGCGACGAGTTTCGCGGGTTCCTTGCCGCCGTCTTCGAGCCACGAGTAGCCCTGCACCGCGACGACGGTGGTTCCGCCCGCTGGATTCTGAATGGTTCCGACGCAGGGATTCGATGGGTCGTTACCCTGTCCACCCGACTGAGCGGTCAGTGGTGACGCAAGCAGTGGGAGACAGCACAGGAGTATCGCGCCGACGGTGAGAAGTTGCCGTCGAGAGGGGGTTTGCATATCGTTGCGTATTCATGCGCTCCGTCTTGTATGTTTACACATCTTTTCGGCTCGTGTCGTCCACACGATAACGGAGAATCGGGAGCACACGCCGGTGTACCCCCGCATCGACCGGTCGCGCTGTCGTTTCGATTGTAGCACACGACGTGCTGGCGTCTACTTCGCTCTCGACCCGACCCACGAACCGAGGGTGAGTCCGTAAACGAGGTGGCTCAGGTGGAAGACGAACCGTTCGTCGGGTCGAAGTTCCATTCGAAGAACACGGTTTAGAACGACGTGAATGCCGAACACGGAGAGTGCGAGACCGTACGCGACGCCCAGGAACGCCCCCCGTTTCTCGTCCGCGACTTCGGTTTCGTTCGGTCGCCGTTCGTACAGAACCGTGAAGAGACAGCCACCGACCGTTCCGTACAGCAAGTGGAGGACGAATCCTGGTAACGGATAGTCGCTCGCCTCCCCATCTCCGACGTACTGCGCCCAAAACTCTGCAGTCGGTGGCAACGACCGTGCTATCGGAATCCGAAAGGCGGTCATCACGAGCGTCGAGACGAATCCGCCGACCAGACCCCGTCCGACCGACCGAACGACGTGCATCGGCGACGGTCGTCCCCGTGACGAACGGCCCCGAACGAGCGATTTCGGCAGCTGCATATTTTCCCCGAGTGTCCTCCCTGTCAGTAGCGGTGTCAATAGACGTTCGGGCCACGGGAGCGACGGACCCGCTGGGTTCCGTCGAGGTCGAGGATTCGATAGCGACCGTCGAGAACTCGCGGCCAGCACGCTCGGTGTTACGGTTCACATCACTGCTCTGTCCGAAACGCATCGAGACCGGCCTGTCGTCGTTTTCGTCCCGACGGGTCTGCCACCCACGACGTCCGCGAATCGCGCTCCGCGTCGAGGTCGACTTCGGGCGGGTCGGCCGGGTCGTATCCCCGGCAGTCCACCCCGCAGTGGGCCGGATTCACGACGCGCCCTTTCCAGTGGCAGTAGGGAAGACCACCCGACTGCGATTCGAATTCGGCGCAGGCCGGCAACTCGTAGGTTCGCCAGCCTTTGCCGTAGGCGCGTTCCGCCATCCGTCGTCGCCGTCGGGCTTTGTCCGCCGCGGTCACGGTTCGAACGTCAGTTCGTCCAGCGTGTTCTTCGACGAGTTCGGTTCCCGCCTCACCACTCTCGAGTAGCGTCGGTTCTCGGACGACTTCGAGTCCCTCGCCGTCGAACCGCCAGACGCCGACCTCCTCGGGGATGCGGTTCAGGTGTGCCCGCGTGACGTAGCTCTCGGTCGCCAACACGACCTCGTCTACGAGACCGAGACTCACGTCCTTGCGGAGTTGGGTCTGGAGGTCGCCCGGTTCGTCGAGGTCGGGTTTGTTCTCGATGCCGACGAGGCGCCCGAACCAGTCCGGATACCGTGCGACCTGCCGGACGTACTCCCGGCCACCACTGCGTTCGCGCTCGAAGAAGCCGATTTCGACGGCCCGGTCGACGACCGCACGGGCGTACTCGGGCGACGTGTCGAAGGCGTTCCGCCAGTAGCGTGCCCGCCCGACGCCGACCTCGCTCTCGATGGCGGCGTCCGGGATTCGCTCGCTCGTCAACTCCGTCCTGGCGTCGAACGCCGCCCCCGGTTCGACACAGAGTACGTCGATGATTCGGTTCGAGGGTGCGTGGACGCCGCCACCGACCTGCCGAGCGACGAGCCTGTCGGTCGTCGCTTCAAGGTGGGCACACAGCGTCAACTCGAACGGGAACTCTCGCACGATGTGTGAGTTCGGGCGGCGAAAACAAAAGTCCCGCGTCAGTCGTTTGCGGGAATCGGTTCGCCGGGTTCGTCTTCCGTCTCGAACAACGACGCGACCCGCGCTCTCGTCCGGGCTACGAGTCCCTCGCGCTCGTGAGTCGTCTCGCGTTCGTCTCTCGATTCGTGCTCGGTTTCGGCGGTCGATTCTCCGTGTGCGCTTCGGTCGTAACTAGCTCGTGAGTGGCACATCGTCTCCCCCCGGGCGACGCTTGGCTCCGGAGTTGGATAGTCGTTCCCGTCGGGTTCGAGCGGCCGGTCGAGAAAGAATGGTTCGTTACTGTTCGAGTGCGACGACGCCCGCGCTCACCATCCGAACGACGAGGAACGGAAGTGAGAACGCGACACCGATACTCGCGACCCACCCTGCGAGCAGGAGGGGAAGACTCGTTCCGACCAGTTCTGCGCCGTAGGCGTACGCGATGCCTGCCACGACGACGCCGCTCACACTGAGTGCGAAGACGAACAGGGAGACGAGTGCTCGACGCACCCAGAGATGGGCGGGAATCGGTTCGGGGAGTCCGAATCTGTTTTCGTATTTCATGGTCGTTCTCCTCGGTTAGAGAGAGGACTCCCGCCGACAAAAGCATTAGCTGAATTACATTTCTGTAGAATTCGTTACTGAACTCCGTTCCTGTAGATTGGCTGTCACGCCACCCTTGGCGCGTCGGACGCGGACGATTCGGCTCGCTCCATCTCGACCACGTCGAGGTCGCCGTCCAGGACGACGCGCAGTTCTTCGTCGTCCAGCGGAATCCTGACGCGGATTCGCCAGGGGTCGTCGGAGAGGACCGTCGTGTACTCGTCGCTCACGCACCACGAGAGCGCCCAGTACGGCTTCGTACAGAGGTCCATACCGTGGTCACTGTGGAACGTCACGACCTCCGACTGGTCCAGTAGGGTGAGGCCGACGGCCGAGTGCAACTGGTGGCGACACTGCTCGCAGTGGTGGTGGACGCGCACGTCCAGACCCAGTCGGTTCTCCGTGTCGTGGACGATGTTCGTGGTCATCTTCCCGTTACACTCGTGGCAGACGCCGTCCGCGGCGAGACAGTGGAGGTGGCGCACTCGCTGATTGAACGCGTCCACGATTTCGTCGGTCGTCCGGTCGTTCAGTCCTCCCGGCGGGAACGGGTACCGACCGTGAGACTTTCCACAGTCGGGACATTGAATCGCCAACTGCTCGTCTTCGTAGGCGGCAAACAGGTTCGCACCACAGTCGGCGCACGTCTCGTCGAGTTCGATGGGGTCGAGTCGGGGGTGTTCGGTGAACGACCCGGCGAGAATCGCACTGACGACTTTCTTTCCAGCCTGTCTGAAATCGTACCCCGCGTCGGTCTGAACGACGAAGTGGTCGGTCAGCTTCTGGAGGTGGTAGTTGAACTGGGCGCTGTCGCGCATCCCGACTTCCTTGCGCAGTTCCGAGAAGCTGACCGGCCGTTTCGGCGATTCCCAGAGCGCCTCTAGAATCGCGAGTCGCGTCTCGTTGGCGATGACCGAAAACGCCTCCGCCGGAGCGATGCAGTCGTCACACTCCTGAAGCGGGGCGTCTCTGCTCGTGTCACTGCTCATGTGCGCGTGAACGATGTCGAGTGAATAAAACGTTACGTTAATTACATTTCAGTATCGGAACTGTCACGAACGTCCACTCGTACGAGAACAGTAGGTTTATCAGTCGTTCGGGCCGAATCTACTTCAAATTGCTCTCAGGAGGTCAACGTTGACAGGAACACACAACCAACCGGAGGTGAACATCGGACTCGTCGGCCACGTCGACCACGGGAAGACGACACTCGTGCAGGCGCTTTCCGGCGAATGGACCGACCAGCACTCCGAGGAGATGAAACGAGGAATCTCCATTCGACTCGGGTACGCCGACGCGACGTTCCGACGGTGTCCGGACGTGGACGCCCCGGAGTGCTATACGGTCGACGAGACGTGTCCCGATGGTACAGAAAGCGAACCGATCCGCACCGTCTCGTTCGTGGACGCCCCCGGACACGAGACGCTGATGGCGACCATGCTCTCGGGTGCAGCCCTGATGGACGGCGCGGTGCTCGTCGTCTCGGCCACGGAGAACGTTCCGCAGGCCCAGACGGAAGAGCACCTGATGGCGCTCGACATCATCGGCATCGAGAACATCGTCATCGCACAGAACAAAATCGACCTCGTCGATCGCGACCGCGCTCAGCGTAACTACGAGCAGATACGGGAGTTCGTCTCGGGGACGGTCGCGGAAGACGCACCCATCGTCCCAATCAGCGCCCAGCAGGAGGTCAACATCGACCTGCTGATGCAGGCCATCGAGGAGGAGATTCCGACGCCCGAGCGCGATCCGGAAGACGAACCACAGATGTACGTCGCCCGTAGTTTCGACATCAATCGTCCCGGCACGACGTGGGGCGACCTCACGGGTGGGGTACTCGGTGGCAGTCTCGTGCGGGGTCACCTCTCTGAAGGTGACGAAATCGAACTCCGCCCTGGCCGCGAGGTCGAAGAAGGCGGCCAGACGCAGTGGGAACCCATCGAAACCGACGTGCGCTCGCTCCAGGCGGGCGGTGAGATGGTAAACGAGGTGACGCCGGGCGGTCTGCTCGGCGTCGGTACGGGTCTCGACCCGAGTTACACCAAAGGTGACGCCCTGGCCGGACAGGTCGCGGGCACACCCGGAACGCTGCCGCCGACGTGGCGGAAGTTCACGATGAAAATCGACCTGCTAGACCGCCTCGTCGGACTCGACGACGAGAACGTCGACGAAATCAGCACGGGTGAACCACTCATGATGACCGTCGGGACGGCGACGACCGTCGGTTCGGTCACCAGTGCGCGCGACGACGAGTGTGAAGTCGCGCTCAAACGCCCCGTCTGCGCGCCTGAGGGTGCGAAAATCGCCATCAACCGCCGTGTCGGCGCGCGCTGGCGACTCATCGGTATCGGGACGCTCACGGGCTGATGGCTTCCACGGTCGCCATGGATACGAGCGCGCTCATGATGCCCGTCGAAAGCGGCGTCAGGCTGTTCGACGAACTCGACCGCCTTCTCGGTCAGTACGAGTGCGTCGTCCCGCGCGCGGTCACCGCCGAACTCGACGGCCTCGCGAAGGGCGGTGGTGCGGAAGCGACCGCCGCGAGCGTAGGACAGGATTTGGCGACCCGGTGTCGACCCATCGACCACGACGAATCGTATGCCGACGACGCACTGGTCGAACTCGGTGACGAGTTCGACTTCGTCGTCACGAACGACGCCCCCCTCCGGAACCGCCTGCTCGGCGCTGGCGTTCCGGTAATTCATATAAGGGGCCAGAACAAACTCACAATCACTCAACCATAGCATGTACAAACGGGTTAGACTGAAAGACACGGTCGAGGTGCCTCCCAAGTTCCTCGCGGACGTAACGCCGGAACTGGTGCAGCGGTTACTACAGGACAAACTAGAAGGACGGATGGACGAGGACGTGGGAAGCGTCGTCAGCGTCACCGAAGTTCACGACATCGGTGAGGGTGCGGTGCTCCCGAATCGTCCGGGCGTCTACTACGAAGCGGAGTTCGACGCCGTCACGTTCGACCCCCAGATGCAGGAGGTCGTAGACGGCGAGGTCGTGGAAGTCGTCAACTTCGGGGCGTTCGTGGGAATCGGACCGGTGGACGGGCTGCTCCACGTCTCTCAGATTTCGGACGAGTATCTCTCGTTCGACGAGGAGGGACAGGCGCTTGCCTCCCGCGAGTCGAACCGTGCGCTCGGCGTCGGCGACTCGGTTCGTGCGCGCATCGTCACGAAGAGCATCGACGAGCGCAATCCACGCGAGAGCAAGATCGGTCTCACGGCCAAACAGGTCGGACTGGGCAAGCACGGCTGGCTGAAAGAAGAGCGCGAAAAACGTCAGGCGACTACCGAGAGTGAGTAACGATGGCTAGCAATCGACTCGCCTGCCGGGACTGCCACGCCGTCCTCGAAGCGGACGAGGAAATCTGTCCGGTGTGTAACTCGACCAGCCTCACCGAAGACTGGAGCGGGTACGTCGTCATCGCCCATCCCGACCAGAGCGAAATCGGTCGAGAGATGGAAGTCACGGAGGCGGGCAGCTACGCGCTGAAGGTTCGGTAAGGTGCCCGACATCGTCGTCTCGCTCCCGCGCGCGCTCCGCGGTGAGCTCAAAGAACCGCTCGGACCGATTTTCACCGACACCGAGACACTTCTCGACGCGTCGGGCCGACCGCTCGTCGCCGTCGGCGACGTCGTCACGTACCATCTCGAATCCGTAGGCGTCACGCCGGACGTGGCGCTCGTGGACGGGTTGACCAAGCGCGACGCCGTCACGCCGGAAATCCGTGACGCGGTGAGTGACGACGCTCGACACGTGTCGGTGGAGAACCCGGCGGGAACCCTCACCGCCGACCTCCTCTCGACGCTCGTCGAGTCGATTCGGGCGGGCGAGGAAACCGTCGTGGGCGTCGACGGCGAAGAAGACCTCGCGGCACTTCCGGCGGTGCTCGCCGCACCGGAGGGTGCGAGCGTCGTCTACGGGCAACCCGACGAAGGGATGGTTCTCGTGCGGGTTACGCCCGACGTGCAGGCGGCGGTCGCCGACCTGCTGTCGCGGATGGAGGGCGACCCGGACCGACTCTTCTCGCTCGTCAGTTACTCGGAGGCGTGAACTACCTCGCCCTGCTCGGCCTAACGGCCTCGCTGAGGACGGGGCTTCCTGCTTTGAGGACGCGTTGCAGACACAACGGTGTCCGTAGGGAGCGCAGTCTCCACAGGCGTTGATTCGGAGCGTCCCGCTCCTAACCGCTTGATACCGCGAGAAAGAATGTTCCACGCTGCGTTCGCATTTCTATCCGCCTCGAACCCGCATGACGGGCACGAGTGTTCTCGAACCCATAGTGGTTTGTCTGTCGAAACGCCACAGGATGCACACTCTTTCGTCGTACCCCGTGGATTGACGGCCACAAAGTGCGTTCCTTCGCGTTCGCACTTATATTCAAGCATCCGAAGGAACGTGCCCCACGATGCTCCCGCCCGATTGCAGGGGTTGTCTGGAAGTTCTATCAACCCTTTTGCATCCAAGTCCTCGACTGCTACAAGGTCGTGCTCTTTCGCGTAGTAGTTCGACAACTTGTGCAAGAAATCACGGCGCTTCTGTTTCAGATCGGCATGACGCTCGGCCACGGCACGGCGCTGTTTCTCCCACTTGTTCGAACCGTGTTCCTTCCGTGAAAGTGTGCGTTGGGCGTGTTCCAATCGTTCCCGTTCGTCCGAGAGGTCCAGCGATTCAACCGCTGAGCCGTCGGTGTGGTGAGCATACTTCAAGATACCCACGTCGATACCGACACACTTCTCTGGAGAGTCTGGTTTTTCGGGAGCTTCGTCGGGAGTCTCGATGCCGAGGATAGCGTACCACTTTCCGGTGGGCTCCTGCTTAATCGAGACGGTCTTGATGTCCGCGTCGTCGGGCAAGTCGCGGTGGAAGGTAATGGGAATCTCACCGAGTTTCGAAAGTCACAGCCGTTTCTGACCGCTCGTGTTCTTGGGCTTGAAGCCAGATTGACTGTAGGTGAAACTTCGGTATTCATCGGGTGCCTTCCACTTGAGCGTCCCAACACGGTAGCCGCTGTCTTTGCGACCACGGAGGGTTGAGAGGTTGTCATACAACCGCTGAACGACCTTTTGAAGCACTTTCGAGTGAACGTCTGTCAGGTCAGACCACCATTTCTTGAGACTCGGCAGAAGTTTCTGTTCGGAGTACGCCGATGTATCGTCGTTCCGGTTCAAGCGGTGGAGAAAGTGGTTATAGACCTGTCTACAGGTATCGACCGTCCATGCTAACCGCTCTTCAACGTCAGCGGTTGGAGTGAGTCGATATCTGTAGTTGTAGTTCATCTACGAGTGCTCTTCGATGTGTTCATCGAGTTTATCTTGAACGAATCGGGAGAGATTCAGGTAGTTCTCCTGAATCCATTCTTCTTGGTCGGCGCAGATGGAGATGTTCTTGCGCGTTGCTACACTGTAACATACACAACTTGTGAATATATTAGTTGTGTTTCCGTGGGCCTGCAATCGTACCATGTAGGACCATTCGTATTCGGTTAAGAGGCTAAATCGCAAGCCGACGGCTACCTGAACTCGTAGAGCGAAGGGGAGGTTGTATGAGACTCTCCCCGGATGCAATTACATCGCTGCTGACTTCGC
>NZ_JBPEHH010000092.1:0-14680 GCF_054177595.1 Haladaptatus ordinarius
ACGCGATTTGGGTCCACTCAGCGAACCCGCTGCCGCCTGTCGGGGCAGCGGGTTCGTCTGGGTCGTCGACGTGCTGTTTGGCAAGATTCTTACACTGCCGTACTAGCGGTCGCTTCGACCTCATATCGCAAGACGGTGTCCAATTCACCACAAATCTCACGAAGAACAGCGATTTCTTCGCCTGAGAACAGTGTTATCGTCCCCTGCAACAAGGCAACAACAGACGTTGGTAGTGTTACAGCCCATGGGACTGTCATCCTAGTACTAGCGGGTGATGGTCATATCCGGTGACGACCGGGGGACTGTCAAGTGTGCTGCGACGAGCTGTGGAGTGGACTGGTTGAGGCCGACGGACTGTCTTCTGTGAATCAGCGGCGGGACTGTCACTGGCAGTGAGCCAATGGGACTGTCTGTGGGAGCGAGAATGTTTGTGGGAAGAGAGAGTGTCTATCTATAGTGTACGGTTGATTTACTCCGGAAATATGGTGTGGTAATAGTGGATTGTCAAGCTGGCAAAAGTCGACTGTCTGCACTGCTGAATTCACTTGAAAAACGGGGTGTTTGGCGTCAGGTGGGCACCCCTTCTGGTTTCTGCCGGCCGACTGTCCACTTGGGAAGAGAGGTTGTAAAGGGGTGATGGGCTAGTGGGTTGGTGGTAGGTTGGGCGGGTGCGGTTATCGGGAAGACGAGGTGTTCGACTCAGTGAGATTGTTCGGGGAGTGTGTGATATGCTACCGAGTGACCCCCAAAAACTATTAGCACACCTTGCTTGAGCAGAGCGTATGGAGAACACGTCATCATCGCAGCCAGAGCTATCGATACGAACGACACGTCCAGACACCGAGTCGATCACTGCTGCCGTGGTGACGGCAGTGACTAAAGCGAATGGCACGAAGCCTTCGACGCCCCTCTATGACGTGATTGACCCAGATGCCCTCGAAGCGCTCTATCAGCATGGCTCACCAGAGGTGAACTTTGAGTATATTGGGTATCACGTTACGGTGCATTCTAACCGGACGGTTTCCGTTGCTGACGTAGATTCGTAGAGTGCTACGAGTTGGATTCGTTCACATCCGATTCATTGCCACCGTCACCGATGCTCTGTCCTGCCTGCAGTGACATCCTCCTCGCCGTAAACGGCGAGGCTTCCCACGCATGGGGAATACCAGTCAGTCGTCGCTGGCAGAGGATTTAGACTCTCGAAAGGCCGTGAGCGTCATTTGCGCTGGTACGCTCTTCTCACGGTGAGTCGTGGCGGTGTCACAACCGCTCCCATCCCGTGGCGAGTCATCGCGTTCCGCCTTATCAAGCGGGACGCTCTCTCCCCACGGGTCAATCTGTCGTGCGATATTCGCGGAAGCGTTGATGTCGGCCTGAAACGTCGAAACGTGACAGTCGTCGTTCGGACACCGGAACTCGGCCTGCGAGTCCCGCCGACCGATACGGTGGCACGAGTGGCACGTCTGACTCGTATACGCCGGGTTTACGTACTCGACTGGGATGCCTGCTTCCGTCGCCTTGTCCTCGATGCGCCCTTGGAGTCGGGCGAACGCCCACGAGTGAAGGCGACGATTCATGTACTTCCCGTAGTCGAGACGTTCTCGGATGTACGTCAAGTCCTCCATCACCAACACCGAGTTCTCGTACTGTTTGGCGTACTCGACGGCCTGTCGAGACGCTTTCTCCACGATGTCGGTGAGCGCGTTCTGGTAGTGCGAGAAGCGGTCTTCAATCCGCCACTCGGATGCATCACGCTCTTGGAGTCGTTTCAGGGTCGTGTGCATCTCTTTGCGGAGATGCTTTGCTCTGCTTCCGCTACACACGAACGGGTCAGTCGGAGAACCGTCTGTGAGGGCACAGCCCGTGATGAGGGCGGTTTCTCCGATGTCTAAGCCGATGTACGTGGCGTCACCGTCCGTCGATGGTTCTTCGACCGGGTACTCGACGGTGACGTGTAGTACCCAGTTCTTCCGGTGCTTCTGAAGCCGTATCTCGCCCGCCTTCGCATCCTCCGATACGAGGTCGTGCCAGAGGTCTCCCTGTTCGGGATTGATGCGAAGCGGTATCCAGAAGTTCGTTCCCCAACCGGGACGCGGGACCCACCACGTGAACTCGTAGTCGCGTTCTTCAGAGTGGTCGAACTTCGCGGCTTGGTTCGTGAGCCGTATCGGGTGGCCGTCGTCCAACTCCTTGGCGTTGTATGTCTTGCGGAGTTTCGGGACGTAGTTGCAGAGCGCGGCTTTGGCCTGATACGGCAGGTCGTAGGGCGTTACGATGTCACTGACTGCAGACATGGTACTCGCCCCGGCGTCGAACGCCTCTTGCAGACCGTCACGGTACGTGTTGAGCAGGTCGTTGAGTTTTGACTGCTTGTGTGCCGTCGGCGGGGCGAACGTCGCCTGCAACGTCTTCGTGACGGTCGTAGACACGCTACTGCTCCTCCACGTACTTCATGAGTACGTCGACGCTCACTTGGCCGGTGGTGGCGAGAAAGTACCCCGGTTGCCAGAACGCCTTGTCGAGCACCTGCCGAACCTCGGGATTCTCGTCACGGATTTTGCGGGACGTGACGCCCTTGAGCGAGTTGATGAACTTGGTGAGGTCGGTCGTTGGCTTCGCCGTGAACAGGATGTGAACGTGGTCGCTTCCGCCGTTGACGTTCTGGATATTCACGCCGAAGTCCTCGGAGATGTCGCTGGCAATCTCACCGACGCGTTCTGCGATTTCGTCGGTAAGGAGGTCTGCGCGGTACTTCGTGACGGTCACGAAGTGATATTGAAGCGCATAGACCGTGTGCGACCCGGTTTCGAGGCGGGATTCTCACCTTGAAAAAAGATAGTCTCATCTACCCACAACGAGCCCTCGCCGCGAATATCGCTCGCGGAATGGATCGGTGATGTTCGTCGTGAGCAGTGCTGGAAGGTAGCGACGAGTGAGGAGACTGAGCAAAGCGATGACAACGAATCCGACCACTCGGGCGAAATTCCCAGTCAGAACGGCCTGGAGCAGGAGCCAAGTCAGGAGTGCACCGGCGAGTACCACGACTCCTCCCAGAATGCTCGGGAACACGTATGCTAGCGTCTGTAAGAGCGGAGAGTCGGGCACTTCAGGTTCTCAATCGAGCGTGGCGTGATACGAGACTGGATCAGATACGGGCATGAGTAGCGACTCAGAACTGGACGAGACCGACTGCCGCGCCGAGGAGCACGATCCCGAGGCAAGCGGCCACAAGAACGGGCCAAAACACTCGCAGTACGGTTCGGTATGGTGTCGTCTCGGAGATGATGAGCGGAGACGAGCCAGCCGTAAGCACCACGTTAACCTGACCAGCACGGGTGCTGACTCCGGGTTCGTTCTGGACCTCACCGAAGATCGTCACCGACTCACCGGGGTCGAGCTGACGTTCGATGTACCGTCGGTCGTTTCCGACGTTCAGTTCGACGATCTTCAGGTCCCATGTCCGCTCCTCGGAGTCGACGTCGTCGTTCCGTTCGATAAACTCCTGAATCCGGTCCGGAGGCCGTTCACCACCATCGACATCTATCGTCGTGCTCTCATCGAGACCGAGTCGCACCCGAGTTGGCTCGACGAGTACACTGCCTGATTCATCTTCCAGCAGGAATGGAATCGCGGCGCGACTGGAATCGATTTCGACCCACGCTGTTCCGTTATTGGTCGTTCGAAGCTCCTCAACCTCGTATGTAAGCGCCAGACAGTCAGTACAGTGAACGGGCTAACGAGGGTGTCTTCGTACTGGACCGCCGTTCCCGAGATGCTGATCGGACCGCTGATCCCTGTCGAGAGTGAAAAGATGTCCGTGGTGGTGCCGCCAACGACTTGTCGAATGGCACCCGCCTCTTGCAACGCAAACCCGAGTGCAAGCAATCCACCTCCCACTAACCCTGTAAGGAGCACGACGCCGAGTGGGGAAGTGGGAAGACCACCCATGGCTGACAGTTCTGACTGCTCGTACATGTGTGTACTGCTTCGACAATTCGGAGGGTTACCACCATCCGACGAGGAAGACGTGGGAGATGACTGGTCGAGTTCCCGATTATCTGGTAGATCTCGTTGTACACGCTTTGAGTCCTGACTTTTGGATGGTCACGACGGTCGGTCTATAACGTTCTCACTCAACTCCATGAGAGTGATGAAATCCGAAAGAAGAAGCCCGAAGCACGGCGCGTGATCTGGATACGACCGGAATAGCGGTCAGTCCCTGAGGAATGAGTTCTGTGTAGTGACGAGCTAAAAACAGGTTGATGGTATTTGAGGCGATGAGCAGCTACAAATCGCGCGCTTGGACGGTTTTGCGATCGTTTTCTTCGGCTCGTCGAGAAGCGTCCTCGAGAATTGATGCGACTTCTTCATCAAATGCATCGTAGAAGTCACTCGCCACATTTTGTCCTTCGAGCTGTTCTTTCACTGCGGATTTGACAATCAAATCGGCCATACAAGCGTCCAAACGATATAATACTACAAATAGGTGGCGGAAAATAGTCGAGGAAGGACCAGTAATTCGTGCCACTAACAGCAAAACCCTTGATGCGCACCTAAAGTCAGGATTTCCTGCGATGACCGTTCGGTTGGTGGCAGATATGCTTGGCATTGAGCGGCCGTCCGCGCATCGACGGTACGACGAGTTGCATGAATGGGGTGTGTTGGAACGTGGGAAATTGAGTCCACGGGTGGTTATCTGGTGAATTCCAGAGAAAGAGTGAATAGATCCCTCGATTCACGAATTACGTCGAAATACGTAGTGGCAAACGGGACACCTTCGTTTGAGTTCATCGATCACGCAATCACTTGTCTTACTGGTCAATCCACAGTCAGGGCATCGAGTGAGTCCAGGAATCATTTCACCGATTGTCCCAGGAGCCAAGACGGTGCCGGAACACTGGGTCAGCTATGATCTCGAGTGGTTGTCACAAGACGGTAGTGACTTGACATACACGAGGGAGTAGGAGAATCGTGGGCGTAACACTCTTAGGCCCATATATCCGAATATATAACATGGTCAAAACCATCCGAATCTCGGAAGAGTATCACGAGTGGCTGAACGCCCACAAGAAGAACGGTGAGACGATGGAGGAGACGTTACGCCGAATGACGCGTGGCCCTCACCCCAGCGACGTCGCTGGCCTCCTGTCAAAAGAGGAAGCGGAGGACGCCAAGAAGGCAGTTGACCGGCTCCGCGGACGTGACCGCGACCGTCTCGACGCCGCCCGCAACGCCTTCGAGAGCGGCGACACGGGCGAATGATCATCGATTCGTCGTACCTGTTCGACCTGATGGCGGAGGATCCTGCTGCGTTCTCGAAAGGAACGGAACTCGTCGAGCGCGGGGAGATGCAGTGGTTACCCACGCCGGTCGTCGCCGAGACCTACTATGGTGTCGCCAAGGCTCGGAGCGATACGACCGAGCAGGAGGTACGAAACCGCCTCCTGGGCTATCCCCGGGTCGAGGTGGATGAAGAGATCGCTCGGGTGGCGGGCGAACTACTCGCCGCTGCAGACGACCACGAGGGCGGAAACGCTGGTGTCGGGCCGAACGACGCGTACATCGCCGCGATGGCCGATGTCCTCGACGATGCAGTTCTCACGGACAACGTCGATGATTTCGAAGCGCTAGACGTTCCAGTCGAGACCTACTGAGTTCGTATCGAACTGTCCTGAATTCCCCGGAATCCGGTGTGTCACCGGCAGGACTGTCAGGAGCTAGGTTGACTGTCTGTCCGGTGGAAAAACAGAGGAAATCCGATGTATTTCAGCTGGGTGGGAACCCGTGTGTTTCTGCCGGCTGACTGTCCACTGGTCACGAGTAGCGGTTATTCGCTCGGCGGCGACGTTCGTTGTGTGCTGCTGTGCTCGGACGAGGAGGGCCGTCGATATCTCGGGGGTATCGTCGGTCTCTGCTTTCGCGCTTTCCGTCAGTGTTCGCTGGTCGGTGATATCCGAGACCGTCAATGTTAGATAGAACAAGAGATCGATATAATAGGTGGTTTTGTTCTAAATCAGTTCTCGGCTGTATTAGTGCCGAATTCAAACGAACCGGCGTTGTTCGTCCCCCCGATTATCCATGAGAACTCGCCCGATTCGGAAACTGTCCCAGAGAGAAAATTTCCATATTTACGGTTAGGTGGCGCGGGATGAAACATCGTTCTACCAGCATCGTTGGCAGGCTCCCGACCATCGACTGTAAACTGGACGGCGTACTACACGGGTTCTGTGAAGACGCTCTTATACGTGTGGCGTTCACGCGGTTTGACGACTGTCGATGCAGTAAGTGTTCGCTGGGAGGGTGGGACGATCACATCTCCGCTCGGTTCGGGTTTTTCGCCCGATTTTCGAGCGATTTCTCCCCCAACGTCGGTTACACGGATAGTGATCGAATGCGGGAGATTGTTCTGATTTTCGAAACGAAGACTTCCTGCTGGTGGCTGTTTGGACTGAACGAACGAACAGCCAGCGAGACCGTTGAGAACGAGCAAACCGAACGACATGAGAACAGTACGTCGATCCGGTGCGGACATTCGGTGTCCCTTCGTCCGGCGACACATAAAATAGTATACTTCTCTATTGGTATCAGCGGAATGTAACACCTTTCGTCCGGGATTGATTTTAACCGTACCGATCGTCATAAACGAGAGAGAGAATAAGCTAGTTCGGCAGTTCCTTCCGTCCCGTTCGCACGCACAGCCAGCACGGGAAGCCACCGAGGCCGTCACAGTCGTACTCTGCCGATTCAGTGTTGTCTTCGTCCGTCTCCTCGTCCTCCGACGGGAAGACACTGAGCGTTCCGTCGTCGGTTGCGTTTTCGACGGCAGCCATGTGCTTGCAGAAGGCGTTGCGGTGGACGTGGTGCGGACACGTGCAGGCCATCAGTTCTTCAGTCACGTCGTCGATGGAGACGGTGTATTGATGATTAACGGGGTTCTCGTGGCTCTCGTTGGTAACTTCAACGAGTCCAGGGGCATCGACGTCGAAGGAAAATTGTTCCCACTGGGCGCGTTTCTATGCCGTCTCGGCAGGCCAACTATCTCAGTAGTTGCCACAACCCATGTATTGATGATAATTCCTTCACAAATATGGTGTATGTTTGGTGTCGGTGTGCTCATCGCCTTTGTTCCAGTTGCAATCGCTCTCATTATTTCGCCCGGCCCTGACAGCATTTACACGCTGACTCGCAGTGTGAGCGATGGACAATCGTCCGGTGTGATGGCCGCACTTGGATCTTCGACGGGAAGCATTGTCCACACGACAGCTGCTGTGGTGGGGTTATCGGCTATCCTGCGAACATCTGCATTAGCATACTCGATTGTCAAGTTCGTGGGTGCGGCGTATCTCCTCTATCTCGGAGTACAGACGTTCCGAAATACCGAGGAATTCGACATTACGCCAGAGAGCACTAGCTACACGCCACGCGAGTCCTTTCGAAGTGCACTCATGATTAACGTCCTAAATCCCAAGGTGGCGATTTTCTTCCTCGCCTTCCTTCCGCAATTCGTCCAACCAGGGAGTAACACCACTCTCCAGATTTTCACGCTCGGCGTGTTGTTTGCGAGTCTTGGGTTCCTTTACCAGGTACTCTTGGCAGTCTTTTCAGCGCGTGCCCGGAAAACGATCACCGAGCGGGAACTTGTTCAATCGATTCTCCGTACCGTCAGTGGGAGTGTTCTTGTCGGCTTTGGTGTGAAGCTCGCGCTTGAGCGACGAACCACGCCCTGACGAAGGCACAGTAGAAGAACTACTATTAGCGTCGCCACCAATTATTCAATTTCCACAATGTTGAAATAATCTTGCCGTTTCATACGATGCGAAACGTCCCATTCAATCGCTTCAACAGGCAGGGAGGGAAAAATGCTCGGCAGCGACGTCCGCCGCATGCTGTTGGGCACGGTCGAGCAGGTCGCGCTCAGTCGTCGGTGTGTCGTCGTGTTCGGTCGTATCCGCGCACTCGGTTAGCGTTCGCTGGGTACCTTCGGACAGCGTTATTTGGCGTGACATAAATGAAAAGAGTGAGTTAGCAGCAGTCGATGAGTGCGCCCTTCCGAGTGGCTTCCGCGCCGCAGTCCTCACACGTCCAGTATGTGTGATCGACGCTGCCGTACTTGTCGTAGCCAGTGTACGGGCCACTGACACGCTCGTCGTCCGATGAGATCGCCTCAAGCGTTCCGTCCTCAGTTGCGTTTTCGACGGCGGCCATGTGTTTGCAGTATGCGTTGCGGTGGATGTGGTGCGGGCAGGTGCAGGCCATCAGTTCGTCGGTCACGTCGTCGATGGAGACCACGTATTGGTGCTCTGTGGGTTTCTCGTGGTTCTCGTTGGTGACTTCGATGAGTCCGGGGGCATCGACGTCGAAGGAAAATTGTTCGGCCTGTGCGCGTTTCTGTGCCGTCTCGTCAGCTTCAAGGGCTGCGGATTGTTTTGTACTCATGGTCTTCTGGTCCAATTGGAAGACCGGTGCCGGGTGTTAGAGCACCCGGCGCGTTTCTACACACGCCCGAGGGCACCGTTCTTCCTACCATATTCTATGTGTTACATGGTATTAAAATTTAATATATTTTAACTAAAATTTGTATTAAGTAGATAGCTGCAATACTATGTGCTATGACTGAGAACGAGAGTGAGCGCGACGAGCAGGGACGATTTGCGGAGAAAGCGAGTGATGACGATATTCTTCGAGTGATTCGTGCGTCCGAGTTTCCAGCGGTGACCGCCTGGTGGGTCACAGATACGATTGGAATGAAACGGCGGCCAGTGCATCAGCTGCTCGAGGAATTGCATGAACGTGGTGCGTTAGAACGTGGGAAATTGAGTCCGCGGGTGGTTATCTGGTGGATTCCAGAGAAAGAGTGAATAGATTCCTCGATTCACGAATTACGCCGAAATGCGTGGTGGCAGACGGGACACTTTCGTTCGAGTTCACCGATCACGCAATCACTTGTATTACCGGTCAATCCACAGTCAGGGCATTGAGTGAGGGCAGTACTCATTTCATTTCTCAACGGCTTCCTGTACCAACTACTTTGGGAATGCAAGAGATGTCCTGATTCGATGATCGGATTGGCGGCACCGTCTAGTTAAGCCAGTTTGAGAAGTGAGCAGGTCGTTGAGTGACTTGGTCAAGATGCTCGCAGACGACGTCCGTTCTTGTTCCACACACCCTTCCGGAACCCTATACTGCTCATTACTCCTTGTCGCAACAACGTTTTCATCAGGTGATCCACAACTCGTCTTCTGCAAACTCATCACACGGACTCGTCGAAGGGAGAGCATAATTCAATACCGGGGAGTAAGGATAAAGTTCTGTGATCACTGATATCCGTCCCGTATTCACCGATGAGTTTAGAGAAAAAATTCAATGTAAGTCGTGGCTGTCCGCGGCCGGAGTTGGCCGAAGTGAATGCCGATCCGTTGATGTCACCTGAGAAGGTCTTGACCCGCACAGGTACAACGCCACAGCGAGACCTGAGGTAACGACCATGGCTGATCCTGATAGTATTTCGATACAACGTATCTGCGGAGGATGACACAAATGCTATTGTGGAGTCACCTGACATGAAAAAACTATCCGTTGGTGTTTCACCCCGCGCCTACCTTAGCAGTATGAATATCTATTATGGCTGGATTATCGCGGGGGCTTGCTTTTTGGCATCGTTCGTCGTCTTTGGGATGACCTACTCATTCAGTGTATTTGCCGACGCCATGATGACATCTTTCGAGGCATCGCGAGCGCGTATTTCGCTCGTGTTTGGTATTCACACGTTCATTCTCTATGTATCAGCGGTGGTGGTTGGCGGGCTGGTCGACACAGTCGGCCCACGTCGGATGCTGCTCATCGGAGGTGGTTTACTCAGTGCAGGGCTCGTGGGAGCCAGCCAGAGCGGGACGCTACCAGCCTTGATGTTCTCATATGGTGTTTTCGCAGCGCTTGGACTGAGTATCGTGTATGTCATCGCCTACGCAACGGTTCCTAGGTGGTTCGGCCGACGACGAGGGCTGGCAAACGGACTTGCAACCTCTGGTCTTGGCATTGGACTGCTCACAATTTCCCCGGCTGCATCGACGCTCATCCAAGCATTCGGTTGGCGCACAACCTACACGATACTCGCTGTCGGACTGGCTGCCATCGTTGCCGTAGTGGTGTTCGTCTTCGCAGACGAACCTACTGACGTTGAGGCTGATCTGAGTGTTGAGTTCCCAAACAGGCAACCAACGCGCGGATCCGTAGATCTCCAGACACAGTTCTGGCGCGCATGGTCGATCGTCCAACGACCGGCATTTCTGCTCGTCCTCCTCGGGTGGATCTGCGTGTACGCGACGCTGTATGTCGTGATGGGACATTTGGTACTGTACGTGACCGACGCGGGAATGGATCGCTGGGTCGGCGTCTGGGCCATCGCTAGCATCGGCATCTCGACGAGTGTGGCGCGGCTGGGTCTCGGATTTATGTCTGATCGGGTTGGGCGAGTCCGCCTCTTTGTCGCCTGCTCGGCAGTCATGGGCGCTACGACCTTGCTCTTAGCAGTTGCGGTTACACCACTAGCCGTGTTCGCGATCACCATCGCCTTCGGTTTAGGATACGGAGGGAACGGTGCGTTGCTCTCCCCGCTCGTCGCCGACCTCTTCGGGACGGCAGAGCTCAACACACTCTACGGTGTGATGTCACTCGCGTTCGCTATCTCCGGACTGCTGGCGCCACCGGCCGGTGGCGCTGTTCGTGACGTGCTCGGGACGTACGTCCCCGTCTTCGTCGGAGTCGGCATACTCGGCCTCGCGGGGGCCGGATGCGTCGCGGCCGGGAGTCAGTTGGCAACTGCGGGCTGAGCAAGATACGTCACCCACTGGTTGGGAAGGGATCGTCGAAGGCGTCCGCGATGGACGCAGCCCAGGCGAGCAGTTGCTCGTCCGCGCCGAATGCTGCGACGCACTGGACGCCGAACGGGAGTCCGTCGACATTTCCAGCGGGTATCGTGATCGCAGGCATGCCAGCGTGCGTCCACGGGAGGTTCATCACAGGGTCGCCGGTACTCTCAATGCCCACGGGAGCGGGGCCGGGAGCACCAGGGGTGAGCCATACGTCAATGCCGTGATCCGTCATCGTCTCCGCCAGCGAGGTTCGAAGCTGTACGCGACCGCGCCGTGCCTCGGCCCATGCCTTGACAGTAACATCCTGACCGTCGCTGATCAAGTCGGCCGTGCTGTCAGCGTATCGTTCGGCGTGGCCGTCGAACCACTCGTTGTGTGCCAGCGCCGCCTCCGCGGCGACCAGTGTCTCGTGGCGGTCATTGACGGCCTCGATATCGTCGAACGGCGCGTGGCGCCGGATCTCAAAACCGGCGCCCGCGAGGGTGTCGACGTACTCCTCAAATCGCTGAACACCACTCTCAGACGCCTGTGCGAGGTACGCACCGTCAGGAACCCCAAGGACGGGCCGGTCGGCGCATCCCGCTGGTTCCCAGTCGTCGACGCAGACGGCTGCCGCGAGTGCCATCCCGTCGACGTCCTGGGTGAACAGCCCGACGTGATCGACGGATTCGGCCAGAGGAAGCACGCCGTCCAGAGGGATGCGTCCGTAACTCGGTTTGTATCCCACGATCCCGCAGAACGTCGCCGGACGGATGACCGACCCGATGGTCTGGGTGCCGATCGCGAGCGGGCACATTCCGCTCGCGACAGCCGCCGCAGACCCACTGCTGGAACCGCCGGGCGTGTGTGCGAGGTCGTGCGGGTTCCGTGTCGGCCCCGGTTCGAAGTAAGCGAACTCGGTGGTCACCGTCTTCCCGAGAACAAGCGCACCGGCGTCTCGAAACGACGTCACGACCGCGGCCTGCCGACCAACCAGTTCGCCTGGTGGAAGATGCGACCCCGCTTTCGTCGGCAGTCCGTCGACATGGAAGATATCCTTCACACCGACTGGAACGCCGTACAGTGGAGGTCGATGCTCGGGATCGGGATATCGCTCTTCGATGGCTCGGGCCTCCGCCGTAATCATTTCCCGTCGTTTGGGTTCTCCGACCCACGCCTCGACATCGGGGTCGAACGCGTCGATGCACTCGTATAGTTCAGCGACGTAGTCCGTCGCGTCTCGCTTGCCATCGCGAAGTTCTAGGGCTACCTCGCCGAGTCGTGTCTGCCGAACGGTCACGTCGATCCACCTTGAAATTGGGATAATTGGCGCCTAATCATGATAACAACGTACAGATACACATGTTCCACCCAGAGTTAGTAAAGCTGTCCCGCGGACGAACGAAGGACGTTGTTCCAAAAAAACTCTCCCCGAAACGCTATGTCGATTAACATTGACATCCTCCTCCGTGTTTACGTGGAGGGATTCTGAGCGTGAGATTTCAGGTTTACAGTCCCACCGAACCCCGTCTCAGTGAGAATCCGGGTGGGGTTCGCAAACTATGCGGATGGGACTGCTGGGAGTGCCACGCTCCCGGTACTCCTATCCTCCGTCGTATTCGGACTCCCGATATTGTTTTTGCCACGGGGAATCCGGCAGACCTCAATAGACTTCGAATTACTTTGTTCGTGCGTACAGCAGTCAACTCCGCGCCGACTCTGTGAGAATCGGGCGGTCATCGACTGGTTCCGATTATCGGTTGATTGCTTAAGACGGGCAGGCCGCCATCGTAGGATTGGCGGGAATCGCTCTCTTCCACGCCGATTCCTGGTTCTTTTCTCGATAAGCAGCAAACGACCGCTTACGAAACGGACGCATCATTTGACTCACCCAAACGCTCGCGTTCGAACTCGGCGACGAGGTCACATTAACTGCCCGAGACATCAACGTCGACGGTGGGACTGTCAGGTGTTGGGTGCGTGACGACTGTCCTGCGTGGCCACCCGTACGCTGTGAGGAAGCCAAAACAGGTGCTCGACCGGAGAGAGACCTAGTAAGGGAGGAAGTAGAGACCAACTGCGAATATGGGCGCCAACACGATCATGACGACCATCGTGTAACCGAGAATATCGCGAGCACGCATCTTGGTAAGTCCCAGCAGCGGGATTGCCCAGAACGGCTGGAACATGTTTGTCCACATATCCCCAACGCCATAGGCGACGATCGCCTTTCCGACCGGCACGTTGAGCGTCTGGGCAGTTCCACCGACGATGCCACCGATGATACCCCACTCGCCGCCGCCGCTCGGAACGAAGAGGTTCATGAACCCGCCGAGGAGCCACGCGATAACTGGGAATGTCTCGGGCGTCGCAACGCCGAGCAGTCCTTGCGCGATAATATCTGAGAGACCTGACCCGCTGATGATGCCGAGAATTCCCGCGTAGAAGGGGAACTGAAGGATGATGCCAGCGGCACCCTCCGCTGCGTCCCGGATGGTGTTCATATACGCTTGTGGTGTATGATGGAGAAAGAGACCAAGCGCGATGAACGTGAAGTTGAACACGTTTAGGTCGAGTGCCTCACCGATCCCCCCAGCGTTATAGAAGTACTGGAGGACGTACACCATCATGCCGGTCGCGACGATATACGCGAGCACGCGGCTCTCGTTCAGTCTGTCTGCCGGGGTTCGCTTAACGTCAGGCTGTCCAAGTTCGACATCGGTTGACACGACACCTCCGTCTGCTTCGAGATTCGCGTTCTCCCGAAGCAGACCCGGGGCGTACTCGTTGATTCCGGTAGCGTTCTCCTCGTCGGGTGCGAGATACGCGAGTGTCGGAACGACCGTAATAAAAACGAGAACGGCGATGCCGAACGCGTAGAAGGTCAATACGCTCTCTCCGAGGGGAATGACTCCGAAGATATCTGCGAAGACGTGATCCTCGGTCGCAGAGAGGAGCCCGGCACTCGACGATGGGCCGACGTGCCAGATGGTTTGGCTAGTGTATCCGGCGGCGCAGAGGATGGGGTAGTGGAAGGTTTTTCCCTTCTCGTATCCGGCACGTGCGACGAAAATCGCGAAAATCGCACCAACAATCAGGCCGATACCCCAGTGAAGGTAACCGAATATCAGCGCGATAGCTGCGACGAGTCCCGCGGCCTGTGTGTTATTGTTCGGCCACGAGGCCAATCTGTCCAAATACTTACTCACGAAGTCCGAGTCCGCCACTGCGTAGCCCGTGACAAGGATCAAGACCATCTGCATTGCGAACGTCAACAATTCCCAGAATCCCTCGTACCAGTTGATGATATTCTGATACGGCCCATCGGCGGTAAACACAATGGCTGCCAGATACGCGATAATCGTCAGAATGATCGCGAATATATACGGACTCGGAACCCACTTCTCGGACCAGTTAGCCATACGCTGACCGAACGCTTGAACGGATTGTTTGATAGCCACCATGACTCTTGTTACCATCTCACTCGTATATTGTATAAATATTGCTGTTTTTATTTATGTGTTGTAAATAACTATGTGAGTACAGTACTAACAGGGACGATGCGCTCGAATTCGATTTGGGTTTCGGTTTCTGCGGTGAGGAGACGACTAAGCGGGAACTCCGTTGCTGGGAGTGAGAGTTCAACAATGATTGCCATCGGTCCGTCCGGTATTCACTCGGCCATTCCCTAGTCGCTCGAATGCAACCGACTCTAGTGCATTGTCAACTATCAATTGTAGGATAAAGTCGGCGTAGTTTGATTCGTGCATCTTCGGATGTGAATCGCCAGTCAATGTCTGTTTCTTGGGCGTTCAGTGAATTTGTCCACG
>NZ_JBPEHH010000093.1:0-14404 GCF_054177595.1 Haladaptatus ordinarius
ACGAGTACCGCGCCCTCCTCGATGAAATCTTCACGAAATTGACCGACCGACTGAGTTTCGCAGGCTCGTGGATTGAGAATCATCTCAGCGGATTCATCCAGAAGTTACGTTAATCACTAACGAAGCGAGGCTGACCGGGAGCGTCAGCTATCTTCTTCATCACCGTTACTCCCGCCAAAACAATCGTAACTCGACATATTCTCTTCGTTGCGCTATCTTCTACCGAGGCTACGTCCTGACTCTGTCCCACGTCTGGTTTATTTCTACGTACCTGTTCGTGCCGTGATCGATAGACTGGACAACTAGCGACAGTGGGCGACCACCGCGAAGTGTACGCTCCCCCACTGCGTGAGTCACAAAACTGTTCTGAGTACGTTTCGAACGAAACCAGCCAGTCACGACGTATCGGGTACGGTCTCGGGCAGCGGTTCGACACGGAACACGTAGTCGTCGTAGACGCCGTCGAGGTTCGTGGGATGTTCCTCGACGACGTGCTCCCGACACAGGAGCGCCGTCGCTTCGACGGCACCGTGTCCAGTTTCTTCTTGATAACGTTCGAGGACGGCAAACGCGGCCGGTTGGTCGCAACCGCGCCGGTGACACTCTCGGGATGGGTTTTCGCCCGTTTCGTCTCGAATCTCGTCCGTCTCCTCCTCTTCGTCGAGTGACGGTTCGGGTTCGTCGGCACGTTCACGTGCCTCTTCTATCTCCCGCTCTCGCTGACGCGTCTCTTCGTCTCGGGCTTGCTTGTTCCGACCGCGTTTCGTGTCCGCCATACTACTACGTGGGGTCCGGAATGGGATAATGCTGTGCCTCTCGTCGAACTCCCGCGTCGGTCGTCAGAAATATCTCGGGACGAAAATCGTTCTTCGGGTTACTCTCTCGACCTGCTGGCGCTCTTAGATGCGCCCTTCGTTCGATGCCCACTCGACGAGTGCGGCGAGTTCGATGACGACGAACATGACTACTGCAAACTTGACTCCTTTGAGTAACGTTTGACGCATAGTTACACGTACGGTCGTGTTCCCAAAACGCTTGTCGGATTCGGTCGCTCCGTCCGGTAGTCACTGGCTCGCGCGCTCGGGTGGTTTCTGGGTGCGTCTGTCGGCTCTCCGCTGGGTGCGTCTGTCGGCTCTCCGGCGGCGGAGAGGGAGGACGGTCTTACGCCTGCCATACGAGGTCGACGCCGGTATCGGACCAGATCCAGGCGTCTTCGTTCTCCGGGTCGTACAGCTCGACGCCGCCGTCAGTCTCGCGTTCCAGGCAGTCGCCCCATTGTTCGGTGTTCTCTTGCACCATTGGGTACGACCGGACTGGAGAACCCTGTCGCAATAAGCTTTCCCCCAGTCGCGGTATTCACCACTTACTTCACACGAAACGGAATCTTACTGCCAGAAACCTCCGTGACGCTCTCCCGACGAAGACGGGAGAGTACTCTCCCGTGACGGTACTCCGCGGGTGTTACTCTGCGGATTTTTCTCGTGCAGGCGCGGGCGGGTGCAGTTCGATGCCGACGTCGTCCGGCGTGATGACGCTCGGGAGTTTGCCCTCTCGGTCACCCGTAACGTCGCCGAGAATCTCTTTCAGGTAGGCGTTGAACAACTCGGGATGTTCGCTCATCGGGAAGTGACCGATTTCGGCCATCTCGACGGAGGTCGCTCCATCACCGATGCCCTTCGCCGTCTCCCTGCCGTCCTCCGGTGTGGTAAGATAGTCGTACTCACCGTTGACGATGTACAACGGGCACTCCTCGGCGTTCACTTCGTCGAGTTTGTCGCGGTAGTCGTGGTCGACGGAGTAGTAGTACAGGTCGCCTTTGAACACGCCCGTCGCTCCTTGCTCGTAGAGGTACATCGTCTCTCGGCGGGCCTGCTCGGGGCTCTGTGGGGCCATCAATCCCCAACACGAGTAGGCGTTGACCTCGGTCGTGTTGACGTGCGGGTGGTCTAACCAGTCGATGTAGAACCCCGGACTGTACGCGCCACACTCCAACCCGATGAGCGCACGGAATCGGTCGGGATACCAGTCGGCCAGTTCGAGCGTGATGTTCCCGCCCATCGACGACCCCATGTATATCGGGTCGTCCAGTTCGAGCGCGTCGGCGATGGCGACCAGCGTCTCGGCGAACTGCTTGCCCGTCATCTTGTAATCTTCTTCCCACCACGACTGGGTGGTCGGCGGGACCGATTTGCCGTGATACGGCAGGTCGTGGGCGATGACGCGAAAGTCCTCGGTTATCTCTTCGTCGGTGAGGAGGTGTCGCCACTCCTGACAGTTGTTCCCCGCCGTGTGCTGGCAGAGAAGTGGGATGCCGTCCTCGGGGCCGTTCTCTTCGAAATAGATTCGGTGGTCTACCCCGCCGACTTCTGCGTGGACGTACTTCCCGGTGATCGGTTCGATGGTTCCTGGTTCGGCCATGTTAGCTCCCTCCGTTGTTGTGTGCGACCCGCATCAGGTCGAGTGCGCGCTGGAACGGTCGCAGGTTCTGGAAGATTTTCTTGTTGTCGCCGGTCATCATGAGGTGTCCCTCCTCGTTTCGAACCGCACTCCGGTAGTGTGAGGCGACGATTTCGTGGTTGAACGCGGGTGGCGTCTCCTGGACGAACTCCTCCCACGCCTCGCGGTCGCCCTCGACGCCGAACGCCCAGCGGTCGTTCAGCGCCGGATTCGGCGTCACCTCTCGCACCGTGCCGCCGTCCATCTCGATGAGGAATCGCTCGTCGCCGATCTCGACGTAGAAGTTGTCGTCGAACTTGTCGTGTCCCCGAACCTGCATCTCGGGGTCGCTGTTCACCGTCTCTTTGTAGTGTTCCCACCACTCGTGGCTAGCGAGGTCTGTGTCGTTCATCTCTTCCCCCCGGAATCAGGGACGACGGGGACGATGATAAAAAGTAGCATAATCTATCCGTGGGGTCCATCTCGAAACCAGCGACCGGGTAGGTCGGGCTTACTCGCGGCCGGAGAGCGACGCCCCGCAGTCCGGACACTCGTCGTCTACCATCGTCACTTGCGCGTCACACGCGGGACAGAACTCGAGATAGCAGGCCGGGTCGCCCATGCCACTAGCTACCACGACCGGCGACAAATGGCTTGTGTCTGCCGGCCGGTGGGTGTGGCGTGCGTTCACGCTCCTACACGCCCTCCGGCGCATTTCGAAATCCTTTTTTGTCCCATGCGCTTCCTACCGAGTGCGCCGCCTTAGCTCAGACTGGGAGAGCACTCGACTGAAGATCGAGCTGTCCCCGGTTCAAATCCGGGAGGCGGCATGTTTCTACGGCCAACAATTCGAGTGAGCGGAGCGAGTGAGACGTTGGCCGTGAAACTGCGACCCGAGCGGATTGGAATAGTCCTCCACCCCGAGTTCGAAACCTGACGTTCGAGAACGGTGATAGCGTTTCATTAGGAATCGGGTCGAAGGTGCGTGTATGGACGAAATGGGGGAGGTAACTTACGAGAACGTGTTGGTGCCGACCGACGGGAGCAAAGCGGCGAAACGCGCAGTCGAACAGGCGGTCGAACTCGTGAAAGAGACCGGTGGGACGGTACACGCGCTCTACGTGATGGACATGGGGGACGCGGACTTCGTCGCGACGCCGAGCGACATCAAAGAGACCCGACGGCGACTGGAGAAGAAAGGACAGACGTTCGTGGACAAGGTGAAAGAACGCGCCGAAGCGGACGGCGTCGAGTGTATCACGGTCGTGAAATCGGGCATCCCGGAAAACGAGATTATCGAGTACGTCCACGAGAACGACGTCGACCTGGTGGTGATGGGACGGCGGGGGCGGTCGGACCCGGACAAACCGCTCATCGGTTCGACGACGAAGCGCGTCCTCGGTCTGTCCGACATCCCTGTCCGTGTGGTTTGAAACCAGGGGGACTCGGGAGGTCGAGACGAGTGCCAGCGACATCGTCGAGTACTCGGCCCGTGAACCCTCACTCGATTGAATCGAGGGGAGCACTTCCGAAGGGCGTCGAGAACCGTTCACACCAGATTGCGACGCCGTCGTATCGGCCCGGCTCGAAATCCGCTGGCAATCGTTGTGTGAACGTCCCTTCTTTCGTACTCTCGCCACCCTCCGCACCGCCGTCTATCAACACCTTCCGTCCCGCTCGAATCTCGGCGTTCGTGTCGGGGTCGGTCGCCTCGGTCAGGTAGACGTAGACGTCCGGCCCCTGTGTCTGCTGGTAATTCTCGAAGCGAAGGTAGTAGCCGTCCGCATCCTTGTGCAGCGAGACGGTTCCCGACACCTGATGGCCGGCCTTCCCGGAGAACGAGCCCTGTTTGAGGGTCTGAGACGACGTGTCCGATGCCGCAGGTTCGTCGACGACCGTCGACTGTTCTGGCAGGAAGTATCCCGAGACGGCGTAGCCGACCGCCAGCACGCCGACGACCGTCAAGCCGACGACGAACAGTGAACTTCGTTTCATGGTTTATGGAGTGACGGACGTCTCCAGCCGAGATATTCGTTTTTAGCTGGATTGCAGGCGCTAAGCTCCTTTCTTCAAGGAGCGAGCAACGCGAGTGAGTAGGGAGGGGATACAGTGCCGTCATCATCTGTTCGTACACTGTTCTCTTGCAGGCCCACAGGCCCACGGACTCGGTATGTTTAAGTTGGATAATTGCATATTGTATATACAGTGAAACGGACCACAATTACAATCCGAGAGGACCAACTTAAATGGGTGCAAGAGCACCATCTAAACCTCTCGTCGTTCATCCGCGAGAAATTGGATGAGCATATCGAGGAGAAGGAGTAGCGGATGTACTACGCCTACAAGTATCGTCTCAAGCCGTCCAATAACCACCGTGAGGAGTTGGACCGCCACCGCGATATTTGTCGGCAACTGTACAACCACTGTCTCTACCGGCTTGATGAGTACCGCGAGAACAACGGAAAGTTACCATCCATGTCGTCACTTCGGTCGGAACTCCCCGACCTTAAGAACTGTCTCTTACCCATAAGTCAGTGATAGAGAGAAAATCTCCAAGTCGTCGTAGAACGACTATTCGACAATCTCAAAAGCCTCTCCAAACTCAAGGAGAACGGCTACGGTGTCGGTCAACTCAAGTGGAAGCCACCCCGGGAGTTTCGCAGTTTCACGTACAGTCAGTCTGGCTTCAAGCTCGACAAGAAGGGCGGTCAAACTGTCCTGTCACTCTCGAAACTCGCGGATATCCCGATACGACTCCATCGCGCCATCCCCGACGACGCCAAACTTAAGCAGGTCACGCTCAAGAAAGAGCCGACCGGTGAATGGTTCGCCACGTTCGGTGTCGAAGTAGACCGCGAACCTCCCGAGAAACCGGATGCACTCACCGACGTGGTGGGTATCGATGTAGGGATTCTCACGTACGCTCACGACACTGATGGAACCGCCGTTGAATCACTTGACCTCTCTGACGAACGTGACCGCTTGGAACGCGAGCAACGAAAACTCTCGCGGAAACAACACGGGTCGAACAACTACGAGAAGCAACGGCGACGAGTCGCGGAATGCCACGCCGATTTGAAACAGAAGCGTCTTGACTTCTTGCACAAGCTCTTGAACTACTACGCTCGGGAGTATGACCTCGTAGCTGTCGAAGACTTAAACGTCAAGGGTATGCTCGAATCGCCATCGAATAGTCGAAACACGGCGTTATCTGCATGGCAGACGTTTCTCTCGTTGCTCGAATATAAGTGCGAACGCGAAGGCACGCACTTTGTTGCGGTGAATCCGCGAGGGACGACCAAAGAGTGTGCGTCCTGTGGCGTCTTGACGGACAAACCATTGTGGGTCCGTGAACATTCCTGTCCCGTCTGCGGTTTCGAGGCGGATAGGGACGCGAATGCGTCGTGGAACATTCTTTCTCGCGGTATCACAAAGCGGGTAGGAGCGGGACGCTCCGAATCAACGCCTGTGGAGACTGCGCTCCCTACGGACACCGTTGTGTCTGCAAAGCGCGTCTTGGAAGCAGGAAGCCCCGTCCGCAACGCGCGAAGCGCGTAGGGCGGGGTAGTTCACAATGTGTACCAAATCAGTTCCAACTCTCCCATCGTGTCGAGGTGTATCGTGGTGGAATTTTCGTCCCGCGCCCATATTCGACCGATAGAGGGACCTACTCGGCCCGAGTCCAATCCCGTGTCCGAAGGCCGCCTGCCCGAGGGACCCCGCATCGTCACGGGCCAGAGTAGGCTTATGCTGAACGGCGTCGTCTCGACACTCGGGGACGGGAAACGTAGTGTCCGGTGATGGCGTCGGCGGGTTCGTGTGGGTTGGAACGGTTGGGTGATGGCCGAGTCGGTTTCGGTGGGTTTCGTGTCGCTTCGTCAGTGTCGGTGGCTGGCGATACGTGGTTCGTGTGTGGTCGTTCGGCGATTTGATTGCGCCGCCGCGAGCCGAAATCGTCGCCTTCACGGCGACTGTACCGACGCGACGAGGTGCCGGGACCACGACGTCCCGTTCGAATCGGCCCGGAGGGAAACATGCACGTCTGGAGTACGACGCGAAGATTCGTTCGTCGTCAGCAAAACTGGGGTATCGTCGTGGTGACCTATCTGCTCGCGCTGGTCGCGTGGGCGGCGCTCGTCGCCCGGTGGCTTCCGATGCCGGGAACACGGGATGGGATGACGGCAGCAGGAACACACGGAGAGATGTCGATGACCGACCCAGGGGTGCCCGAGGCGCTGGCGCTGTCGAACGGACTGGCGGGGTTGGCACTCTACCTCCTCGTGTGGGGGACGATGATGGTCGCGATGATGTACCCTTCGTCTGTGCCGGCGTTTCGGGCGTTCTATCGGACGCTCCACGACGAACCGACGTTGGCGAAGGTGACCGAAACCGGCGTCGTGATGATGACCTTCGCACTCGTGTGGGCGCTCACGGGCGTCGTTTCGCTCGTCGTCAATCTCGCGTTTCCGGTCGTTTCGGTCGGAAACGGCGGTAGTGTACTCCTCTTGGGCGGGACGCTGCTACTGCTGTCGGCGTATCAGCTCTCGCCGTACAAGTGTCGCTATCTCCGCCACTGCCGTACGCCGGAGCGTGCCGTCGAGGGGCACCGTCCCGGACTCGTCGGCGCGGTGCGTTCGGGGTGGCGGCTCAGCGTCGCCAGCGTCGGCTGTTGCTGGGCCTTGATGGCTCTCATGGTCGTCGTCGGGTCGATGAACGTCCTCTGGATGGCTGTCATCACCGTCGTCGTGTCTGCCGAACTGCTCGCATCGAACGGCGAACGCCTCGCCGAAGTGACCGGCGGCGTCTCCGGAGTCGCCGGGCTCGTCGTATTGACCACTGGACTCGTGTGAGGTGTGGCGTCCACCGGTGGAACTCGCACTCGCGAGAAAATACGCTGGTGGCCGTCTCTCCGAGCCGATTTTCGAATACTCGGATTATATTGAAATGGTTGCCAACCGTTAGACCGTACTTTTTTGATTATTGGTAACGAGTACCGGAGGTGGTCGCACGACCGTGTGACCGAGAGCGTATCACCACATCAAGTTCGCATTCGACCGACGAAGACGACGACGAGTGTGCCGAATCAGGCGGGAAGGACGACCAGTCGGAGCAACGGGATTCAGAAATCGACCTCGGAGCTACGATTCGGTCACTGACCGACCTCGTAAACGAACTCACGGAGACTGAGGATGCATCTCCCGACCACGGTCGCCGACGACAGACGGAGCACGGAAGCGAAACGAACGCGACGAACACGACGAACACGACGAGCGCGACGGACCGGGTAAACGGGTATCAGGTCCGCACACGCCGCTTCGAAAGCGACGTGCTCGTCGTCGCGGACCTGCCGGGTGTCGGTGTAGACGACCTGTTCGTCGGAATCAACGATGAACTGCCCACACTCATCGTCGTCGTGAACGGGAGCATCGTCGAGCACGTTTCCCTTCCCGAGAACGTGACGACAGTCACCGGGGCGAAGTTGAAAAACGGCGTTCTCTCGGTCCGCATTCGGGCGGGCGACGGCGATACGACCGCCCTCTAGCCCCTGTGAATGCCAATTTCGCCCCCTGAACGGCCGTCTGTCGTCCCTACCCTCGTGGTACCGTTTCTCTCGCAAGTCTTATCTGTCACCCGCCGTTTTGTTTAGAAGCAATGGCGAAAGGAAAAGTTGATTTCTTCAACGACACTGGCGGCTACGGTTTCATCTCGACAGAAGACGCGGACGACGACGTGTTTTTCCACATGGAAGACGTTGGCGGCGACGACCTCGAAGAAGGTCAGGAAATAGAGTTCGACATCGAAGACGCTCCCAAGGGTCCTCGAGCGACGAACGTTACGCGTCTGTAACGTAGACTGAATTACTAGCTGCCTCGGCAGCAGAGTATCGATTCAATTTCTCTTGGCGTTACCCGATGCGTAGAGGGTGCGCTATCGAACGATGGGATTTTCGGTTAGCGCTCGCTCCGCCCGCCCACACTTTTCTCCCGAACCACACCAGTTTTCACACCTCCGGACAAACTGCCGCTACGAATCATAGAACGGTTCCACACGTGACCCATGACTGACCACACAGACCCTGAGACGGCACCCTCCGGCGCAGAAATCGGTGCGGGATTGTTCGAAGAGAGCATGGGTCCGAGTTCGGCTCTCGCACACCTCTACCGTGGCGAAATCCACCGGATGAAGTTCTGGCGCGAACGACTCGACCGGACGAGCAACTGGGCGATCACCGTGATGGCGGCTATCCTCACCTGGGCGTTTTCCAGTCGGACGAACCCCCACTACATCGTCTTGCTCGCCATCGTCATGGTGAGCATCTTCCTGCTCATCGAAGCACGCCGCTTTCGTACCTACGACATGTGGCGGTCGCGGGTCCGTATGCTCCAGCAGAACGTGTTCGCGCTGGCGCTCGACGACTCGGCGGGCGTGGTAGACGAGGACTGGCGACAGAAACTGAGTCGGGATTATCGGACGCCGACGATGAAAGTGTCGCTGGAGGAGGCGCTGGCCCACCGCCTGCGTCGGGTGTACTTCTACCTCTTTCTCGTCTTGCTCGCGGCGTGGCTGTTCCACCTGACGGCGTACGCACCCGTCTCGGAGTGGCCCGAGAGCGCGGCCATCGAGTGGGTGCCAGGCAGCGTCGTCATCACAGCCGTCGTCGCCTTCTACGTCTGTCTCGTCGTCGTCGCCTACCGACCCCGAACGTGGCACATCAACGGCGAAATTCTCCCCGGCGACGTGACCGGCTGGGATTATTCGGTGGAGTGACCATTCGTCTGTCGATGGTTCTCGTCTCTTTTTGCGTTCACTCCGTCTCGCTTCTCGCCAACCGCCCGACGAGCGTCTCGATAGTTCCCGAGAGCATCCCGGTTCCGAACAGCGAGACGAGCGCGGCCCCGGCGGCGTCGAAGACGAGGTCGACGATGGTGTCCTCGAGGCCGTACTGGATGAGCACCGGTTCGATTCCCACGACGCTAGCAAAGCCGCGTGCGGCGAACTCCAACACTTCCCAGACGACGCCGAACGCGAGCGTGAAAAGGAGGACGTAGACGAACATGAACCGTGGCGGGAAGTACACCGCATCGGAGTGTTCGTCGAACGCTCGCGCAGTCGCGTATCCCACGCCCGCCACGAGCATCGCGGAGAGCGTGTGGGTGAGGTGGTCCCACCACCAGACCACGTCGTAGAGGCCGAGCATCCCGATAGCGTGGAGGAACACGGCGGCGGTAATCCACAGCGTCAACACCGGGTCGAGCGAGATGCGGTAGTCGCGTTCGAGCACACCGGGAAGCACGGTGACGCCGAGTGCGAAGATGCCGTTCACGAGTACACCGACGTTCCTGTTCACGATGCCGATGGCGACGACACCCACGATGGAAAATTGCATCCCTCGGACGAGCAGTTGCGGGTGGTCGTCTGTCGCGTTTCCCATCTCGGTTGAACATACGGTTCCAACAGAATAAACCGTCGCTCTTCTGACGGTCGTCACTCTGGCGTATGCTATCGTTACCCACGCCCCGACAAGCGTTTATATCGACATCACGTATCAGCTGATACAATGATGGCAACCACGCACGCCCTCGTCGGCGTGTTACTCGGGAGTGCGGCCCTGTTCGTCGCACCGGAGTTCGCCCCTGCCGCAGTCGCGGCGGGACTCGTCGGCGGTCTGTTTCCGGACTTCGACCTGTACTTCGGCCATCGAAAGACGCTCCACTTCCCCGTCTACTACTCGGTGGCGGCGGCGGCGGTGCTCGCGGTCGCAGTGCTCGCCCCGACCACGTGGACGGTCGCGTTCGGCGTGTTCCTCCTCGCAGCGGCGGCACACTCCGTCTCGGACGCCTTCGGCGGCGGCCTGGAGTTGAAACCGTGGCTCGGCCAGTCCGAACGAGCGGTGTACGACCACTTCCGGGGACGGTGGATTCGTCCCCGCCGGTGGGTTCGGTACGACGGTGCGCCGGAGGACTTCGCGCTGGGGCTCTTCCTCGCACTGCCGAGCCTCGCGCTCCACGACGGACCGATTCAGACCGCCGTCGGCGTCGCAGTCCTCGTTTCGGGGTTCTACGCCCTGTTCCGCAAGCGCTTCGTGGTCGTGGCGGAGTGGCTGGTCGGTCGGGTTCCAGACCCGATGTTAGCCTACGTGCCCGACCGATTCGTCAGCGATTTCGCCCAGTAGCCGGCGAACGCGCTTCGAAGGGTTTATTCGCGGCCTGACCATCAGACATCAGTAGTAACCATGTCCGACAAACCTGCCTCGATGTACCGGGCAATCAGCAAACCCGCGTACACGCGACGTGAGTACATCACGGGGATTCCCGGTTCGAAGATCGCACAGCACAAGATGGGTAGCGTCGATACCGACGAAGACGAGTATCCCGTCCAGATATCGCTCGTCCTCGAAGAGGAGTGCCAGATTCGCCACGGTGCGCTGGAAGCCTCCCGTCTCTCGGCCAACCGGTACCTGCTCAAGCAGCTCGGGCAGGAAAACTACAAGATGATTCTGCGCAAGTTCCCCCACCACGTCCTGCGCGAGAACAAGCAGGCGACGGGTGCGGGTGCAGACCGTGTGTCCGACGGGATGCGACAGGCGTTCGGGAAGCCGGTCGGTACCGCAGCGCGCATCCAGTCCGGCGAGCGTCTGTTCACCGCGTGGTGTGACGTCGACGACGCTCCGGTCGTGAAAGACGCCCTCCGTCGGGCGTACAACAAGATCTCCCCGCCGTGCCGAATCGTCGTCGAGCGCGGTGAGCAAAAGCTGGTCGCGTAAACCGACTCATTTCTTCGATTCGTCACGGTCTGTAGCCTGCGGTTCGTCACCTTCGTACCATTCACGTTTCGGTGAAAATCCGTCTTCGGACACGGAGTGCCCGCTCGTCCAGCGGCGTGGGTCGCGCTGGCGACCCGAGCGTTTTTGTTTTCCCACGCGAATCCTCGGTCGATGCTGAATCTCGCGGTCGCGTACCGAGAGGAGACGTTCGAGCGCATGCGAGACCCCCTCGCCGAGCGAGGTATCCGTATCCGCCACGTCCCGAGCGAGGCCCGAACCTTCGACCTCTCCGACCCACCGTGGCATTCCGACGAGTTCGACGTGGGGTTCGTCTACCCCTCCCGAGCGATGGAGGGTGGCGTCGTGGACGCGCTGTTGTCCGTGCCGTGGGTAAACGACCGCGAGGCGGTGCTCACGTCACGGAACAAGGGCGGTGTCCTCGCCCGCCTCGGACGCGCAGGGCTTCCGGTGCCCAAGACCGTCGTCGTCTCGAATCCGGTCGAGGAACGCGACCTCCGCGAGGTGTTCGCGCAGTTCGACTCGCCGGTCGTCGTCAAACCCAACTCGACCACGCGCGGGACGGGCATCGCCAAAGTCGGTGACCTCGATTCCTTTCTCGGGGTCGTGGACTACCTGAACCTCGTCCACGACTATCGCGCTACGGGGGACAAATCGTTCATCGTACAGGAGTTTCTCGGCGGTGCGACGGACTACCGGGCAATGGTCGTCGATGGCGAGTACGTCGGTGCGGTCGAGCGTCGACTGCCGGAGGACGCGCTCGCAGCGGGGCGCTGGAAGCACAACGTCCACCGGGGTGCGGAGGCGACCGGGTGTACCCTCCCCGACGAACACCGGGAACTTGCAGAACGGACGGCCGAGGTGCTCGACGTGCCGTTTTGCGGCGTCGATTTGCTCGACACTGGCGACCGAATCGTGGTGAACGAAACGAATGCGCGGCCGACTATCGACGCGAAAACGAAGTACGAAGACGGGTTTTACGACCGACTCGCTGAACTCGTCCAGGTGACACACGAGAAACGTCGTCGCTGAGCGGTGGTCTCGCTCGGGTCGCCGTTATTCGACGCTGATGTTCGCGGATTCGTCCGTCTTCTCCAGCGTGACTTCGAGCACGCCGTTGTTGTAGGTCGCCTTCGCGGAGCGTTCGTCCACCCGTGACGGAAGCGAGATGCGCTCGTCGTACTCGCGGTGGTCGCTGACGGCGCTGATGGTCATCATCTCGCCGTCGCATTTGAGGTTGATGTCGTTCTTCTCGACGCCGGGGAGGTCGGCGATGACGCGAACCGTCTCGTCGTCCTCGTGGACATCGACGTGCGTGTCAGAACCGAAGCCCGGTGTTCCAGTGTCGACCCGCATGTCGACGTCGCCACCCATCATATCGTTCATCATGCGCTCAATTTCGCGGAAGAGGTCATCGAAGGGGTCGTCGCGGTCGTCTCGTCGCATACCTGAGAGTAGGCCCTTCCCGGGCAAAAGGTTTTGGACACCTGCTGGAGGCAGTGTTCAGATAAGGCTGAAGGATGAGGCGGTTTTGATTCGTGGTGCTCTATGCCTGAATCCGACTGCCTCGCGGAATGTAATGGCTGGATGGAATCAGAGTTTGTGGAGCGAGAAGTGACAACGGAACCGCTAATGCGGCTCAGTATCTACCTGCATGCGGTGAGATTATCCCTTTCAGGTACTGTCGCTGTCTTCGAATGATTCGGTGTCGAACGGTGTCGATCAACTGTCCATAATTGGGTGCAGAAAGCCGAGCTGTAGCCGACTGACGGAAATGCCCCGAATCACGTCCCTGTCGACGAAACTGTGATTCAACTCAACAACCAGCGCTACTGGCTGTACGTCGCCGTCGATCCCGAAACCAACGAATTCCTGCACATCAAAACCAACGAATTCCTGCACATCAGACTCTATCCCACGCGAACCACCGTTGCGACGAAACAGTTTCTCACGGAATTACAAGAGAAACACCGCGTCGCGACGCGGTGTTTGTTGTCGATGGCACACCGTGGCTACAAGCCACACTTTTCGAGGAAAACCTCCGATTTCGGCATGTCACACACGGAAATCGCAATAGCGTCGAACGTATCTTCAAAGAGGTAAAACGCTGTACGAACCAGTTCGCCAATCATTTTCGCCACGCAACGCACCGCTCCGCCGAAAACTGGCTCCAAACATTTGCTTTCGCATGGAATCAGCTAATCTGAACGATGCCCCTGCTGGATGCACCGATTCTCTGTTGACGAAAAGTATGGGATATCGACAAGTAGAATCTTCGACTACTCTGGCCGCTATCGATTCGTCGAAAGCACTCTACGAACGTCTCTGACGGGTAGTAACCAAAAAATGCTCCGTGACTCGTTTACGCTACGTGTTTAGAGGACGAAGTTGTCTTCGACTTCGTTTTCCTGCTCGTTGTCGTCCGCGCTCTGGCTCTGGAAGTTTGCGTTCGACGCGCTCGCGACACCGACCTGTGCGTTGGCATTCAGCTGCTCGCTTTCTTGCTCGGCTTCAGCCTCGCCCCCGAGCGCTATCGCACCGAACTGCTGCTGGTTGTTCCAGTTAGACTGACCAACGTACTGCTCTTGGTCCACAGAAGCGTCGGCGTACTGCTCGCTGTCCTGTTCTTGGTCGATCTCGTTCTCTTGATCCTGTGCTACCACTGCGCCGCTAAAACCAGCTGCGATGACCGTCGAGGCGAGGGCCACCGCAATCAATACGCGAAGTGCCTTTTTCATGGTTGTATCTCCGGGCGGGAGAGTCGAACATCGAACGGACTCCGACGTCGGACGTACAGCAACGTGTCTGTCCATCCCACCCGGTCAGCACTGTCGAGTGGGGTGTAAATGAACGGCAGGTATCGTTGAAGTCCGTTCACTCGTTTCGTGAACGGTGCATTCCAGACTACTCGCATCTGTCAGTCGGTAACCGGAGCGTGGACGGAGACTAACCTCCCCGTGAACTCGGTTATTTGCGCGGGAATGGCTGGACCGTATTGCTTCCGTTCGCTTCCTTTTCGACCGGTCATCGCGAATCGAAACGGTTGGTAACGAATATATCTTTGTTACATCCGTCTTTAGCTAAGACGAGAACCGCGTGACAGTGACGGCTTATCGAGGCTACTTTTCGAGAGGAATGAGGAGGAGAAGTCAGTGCACGACTCTCGCTCCTCATCAAGAATCATGC